>JASHRE010000550.1 GCA_030037515.1 Candidatus Sulfotelmatobacter sp. | reverse complement strand
ACGGCGTAGACAACGAGTGCGATCACAATCGCGACTTCCATCACGCGCCGGGCGGCATGAAAGCTGTTCAAGACCCCGGCCAGGAAATCTCGAGAGGCATAGCCGATGAGCATATAGGTCACTGCGTACAGAACCGCTCCGGCGAGATCGAGGCGAAGAAACTGACCAAAGCGCATCTTCATGCTTCCGGCCAAAGGCGCGGCCATGGTGTTCAAGCCGGGAACAAATTTTGCGACGACCAGCGTAGCCTTGCCTCGCTTATAGAACGATTCGGCCGAGCGCAACATGCAGGTTTCCGGGTTCATCGAGAGACGGCAGAGAAACCCGAGCAGAGCCCAGCCGGCGTAGCGTCCGAGCCAGAACTGCACACTATCGCCGACCAGAAGCGCGAAAGTGGCCGCGATGAGCACTCCGAGTCCTGACAAGGTATGGGAAGAAACGGCAGCGCCGGCCACAACCAGCGCGAGAGCTGCCGGGAAAGGGAAACCAATCGCTTCGCCGAGCAGCAGCCAAAACATTAGCGCATACCCGTGGCGCGCCATCATGTGAAGCAAATCGTTCATACCGATTTGTGTTGGATCGAGGAAAGCGGTGAAAGGCTTCAAGTATAAACAAAGCCGGGACGGACCCGAAGGGCCTGCCTGGTTCTGTGCGGGGCGCCTTGAAAGCTCATGGAGTTCAGTCTCCGGAAACGAAAACCGCGGCATAGCCTAGCTCTCGGCTGTGTACCAAGTCTTGCGTGGTGTCCGGCGACGGCCACTGACCCAACGAAGCGCAGATGGGGAGATTGCGGGCTGAACAACGGTGAACGCCAAGATAGCCCCGAAATCGATCGTGGCGGGAATGACCGACTCCATCCCGTAACGGGGAAGGCAGAAACTCTGCAAGCCGCCTGCGAATCGGAGTTTGTACTCGAACGCACACGGCCAATCGAGTCTTTTGCCGAAGGATGGGGATCCCGATTCCCCTGTCCTCGCAAAAAGCGGCGAGACCTGTGGCACCCCATTTCTTCTGAAATCTGTATCTTCTACGCTTACCTTTCTGGAAGCGTTACTTCTCACGCGCGACCACGAATTCCGGAGCCCACAGGAGGGCGCGTTTGATCTCGGAATCGGGGAACGTGCAGATTAATTTAGCGGCGGATTCCGCGTATTTGAGCGCGCGATGGTTGGCGGCTTCGAGGGAGCCGTATCGATCAAGGATTCCCAGAATATCGGCGTGGGTTAGTCCAATGAAAGCCCGATCGCCCAAAATCGTCTCAATCTTGCTGCGTTCGGCGCTTGTGCATCGCTCAAGCGCATGGATGACGGCCATCGTGGCCTTGCCTTCGCGCAGATCGCTGGCTACCGGCTTGCCGAGCACATCCTCCGATGCCGTGAGATCGAGCGTGTCATCGACAATCTGAAACGCCATGCCGAGATCGTGGCCGTAGTTGGCCAGAGCCTCTTCCTGCGCCGGCGTGGCTCCGCCGAGAATCGCGCCCAAACGCATGCAGACGGAGAACAGGCACGCGGTCTTGCGGTAGATCAGATCGAAGTATTGTTCGAGCGTGATGGCCTTGCCGAGGGTTTCCATCTGCAAGAGTTCGCCCTCGACCATCTGCTGGGTCAACTCGATCAAGGTGTCGAGGATGCGGAAATTACGCTCCTGCACTGCGATTTTAAAAGCCTGCATGTAAAGCCAATCGCCGGCGAGCACACACTTCGAATTGCCCCACTGCGTATTGGCGGCGGGGCGGCCGCGGCGCGTTTTGGCCTCGTCGATAATGTCGTCATGCACCAGCGTCGCGGTGTGAATGATCTCGACCACAGCGCCAAGCCGAACCGATCCCCGGCCTTCATATCCGAACAGCTTCGAGGCGAGCAGAAGCAGGGCGGGCCGTATACGCTTGCCGCCCCCATGGCGCAGATATTCACCGATTTCGGTGATTGCTTGAACGCGCGAGACCGTATCGGCTCCAAATTCCTGCTCGAGCGCGAGGAGGTCGTCCCGGAGCAGATCGAAAATCTCCTTACCGTTAATGGTCGCTGGCGCTCCCAATGAACTTCCTTCATGGCTTTCACCGCCGAGAGCGCCAAGGTCGCCGAGAATTCGTTAATTGCTTTCTTTGCGAGCCCAGCGCGCTTGGTGGTGAAGGTCTTCAGTTGCTTCGGTAGTTAGTAAACTGCATATCGATGCCGAAATCCTTCTGCCGCAAGATGGCAATGATCTCCTGCAGCGTGTCGCGATCTTTGCTCGAAACCCGCACCAGATCTCCCTGGATCGACGCCTGTGCTTTTTTCTTGGAATCCTTGATCGTCTTTACGATTTCTCGTGCCTTTTCGATTGGAATGCCCTGCTGCATCGTGATGTGGCGCTTGGCGCTGCCGCCGGCCGCGGGCTCGACCGCGCCGTAGGTGAGACCTTTCAGAGGAACTCCGCGTTTGACCAATTTCTGCTGCAGGACGTCGTTGACCGCCTTCAGTTTGTATTCGTCGGCCGAGTGCAGCACGATCGCGTCTTTTTCGAGTTCGATATTCGACTTCGAATCTTTCAGATCGAAGCGGGTGTGAATCTCCTTGAGCGCCTGCTGGATGGCGTTGGAGACCTCCTGCATATCGATCTTGCTGACGATGTCGAATGTGTTCTCGGGCATATATTTCTAATCTTTCTGAAAAGATGGAATCTTTACCAGAGGTTAACAGAACTTGTGGCTTAGTGGGCAGGAACTTTGCTTTCGCAAATTTCAGCCAATTTGAAAAAAATGTAGAAATTGCGGGATGTGCGATCGCCGATTTCCTCCTGCGAGAGGCTGCGCAACTCGCCCAGTTTGCCGGCCGTTTCGAGAACGAAAGCCGGTTCGTTTCGCTTTCCGCGATGCGGCACGGGGGCGAGATAGGGCGAGTCTGTTTCGATCAGAATGCGGTCGAGCGGAGTTTGGAGCGCGGCATCGCGAATCTGCTGCGCCTTGGGAAACGTGAGATTCCCGGCGAAGGAAATCATGAATCCCATGTCGAGCGCGCGCGAAGCCTGAGACCAGTTTCCGGTGAAGCAGTGAAGAATGCCGCCGATTCCCTTAGAGGCCCAGTGGTCTTGAATCAGGCGTAGGCAGTCGTCCCATGCGTCTTCACCGTTGCGTGATGGGCGACAGTGGATCACGATCGGCAGCTTGGCCGCAGCCGCGAGTTTCATCTGAGTCACAAATACGCGCTGCTGCACATCGCGCGGCGAGTGCTCGTAGAAATAATCGAGACCAATTTCCCCCCAGGCGATGATTTTGGGATGACGAGCGATTTCCTGCATGCGGTCAAATGCGGCTTGGTCAGCCAGCCGCGCCTCGTGCGGATGAATTCCAATAGTTGCGTAAATGAAATCGTATTTTTCCGCCAGCTGGATTCCGCAATCGAAGTTTGCGGGGCCATCGCCATTGCCGATCGCGACCATGTTTCGGACACCGACATCCCGTGCGCGAGCGATGACTTGTTCGCGATCCTGCGCGAATTGCCGGCCTTCGAGATGGGCGTGAGAATCGACGAACATGGGAACGCCGACTTGGACTCCGGACCTCGGAGTTCGGACTTCAGGCCCCAGCAAGAATTATGCGGGGACCTGGGCCTCGGCCGTCCGGCGGAGCGAAGCTCCGCAGCCCTGGCGGCGGTTCAGGGCCGGGGGCAGAGCTCTGGGGTCCGAAGTCTGTTTTCTATTTCAATCTTGCTCCCGTTGAAACGTCTTCCAGAAAGCCAGCTAGCACGGGCTTGCCACCTTCGAGCGAGGCGGCAACGATCATGCCGTTGGACTCGAGCCCGCGCAATTTACGCGGAGCGAGATTTGCCACGATCACAACTTTTCGGCCAATCAATGTTTCCGGGGTGTAGGCTTCAGCGATTC
>JASHRE010000549.1 GCA_030037515.1 Candidatus Sulfotelmatobacter sp. | reverse complement strand
GTTGCTGACAATGGGACCGATGATCGCCATCTCGCGTTTGGAGGAAGCGATCACCCCGGTTTCAGAAAGCTCGTGCAGGCCGGAGATCAGCAACTGGGCCGCGACCAGAAACATGATGGCCGTGGTCACGCGGAAAAATTTGTGCACCTGGATGCGCACGCTGCCTTTGACGAACATCACGCCAAAGCCGATCGCCGCCATGACGCCAAGCAGGGTGCCAAGAAAGCTCAATAGCTCGGTCGAGTTCAGCGAGACCGCGGCGAGCATCAGCACGGTCTCAGCGCCCTCGCGAAGGACCATCAGGAAGATGAAGGCGAACAACCCGAACCAGGCGTCATTGCCGGCGAGCAGCCCGACCTTGCCCTCGATGTCGCCTTTCAGTTTGCGGCCCGTTTTCATCATGAAGACGACCATGGTGACGACGAAAAACGCGGCCACCAGCATGATCCAGCCTTCGAAGGCGTCTTCGTTCAGGTGGGTGCGCGAGATGGCAACAGCGACGCCGATGCTGCCCAGGAATGCGGCGATCAGCGCGGCGTAAACCGTCTTTTTCAATTCGGCGCGCCCGATCTTGGTCAGATAGGCCAGGGTGATACCGACGATGAGCGCGGCCTCAACCCCTTCCCGCAACGTGATGATAAACGCCTGAAGCATGAATGAGTCCGGTCTTTGCGGCGAAAAACTTGCTAAGAACTGGTCCTAATGAGGGTGGACCATTTTGAAAATGAATTTCAATTTCAATTTTAAAGCATAGTCTTCGCCGCAGCAGACCGTCAATCCGCGTCCTCACAACCTGATGTGATCGGAATCACACGGTCGGAATCGGTTGTTGAACGGCCCCACCCGGCAGGGAAGTGCCCGCAAGGGCGGACGCATTCCTCCGCCGCGAGCCAAGCGAGCGTCCGAGGTCCGAGGATAAGATCATTCCCCCTTGGCGGATTGTTTTTCCTGCTTCTGCTGCGCCCGCTTGATCAATTTCTTGAGCTTGCCTTCGATGGCTGCGTCGCCGATGTGCTCATCCTGCAACACGCCGTCGGAGTCGATGGTGAAAGTGTGCGGGATGGCTTGCACTCCGAATAATTTTGCCAGGGGGCCGGAGAAGCCTTTATCAAAATATTGCGGCCAGTTCATTTCGTTTTTTGTAACGAATTCCTTCCATTTATTTTCGTCCGAGTCCACGCTGATGCTGAGCACAACCAGGGGCTGTCCCTGGAACTTGCGTGCGATCGCGCGCAGGTGAGGCAGGGCCTCCCGGCAGGGTCCACACCATGTCGCCCAGAAATCGATCAGGACGACCTTGCCGGTCAGATCATCCAACGAAATCCGCTGACCGTCGAGGGTGGTCACGGCGAAGGGCGGCGCCAGGCGCGCCCGCGCCAGCTCCGGTTCTTCGATGTAGCGCTCCGCCCGTTGCCGGTCCGGAGTATCGGTCGGAGTCATCTTCACATACTGCTCGAAGCGCTCCTTGGCCGCCTCATCCTGATTCATGTGAGCCAACGCTCGCCCATCGACGTAAACCGCGTCGGGGAAATCCGTCCGAGCTGCCAAGGCCTTCATCAGCTGGTCGTGACAGCGGCCGAAAATGTCCTGCTTGTTTCTGGCCTGACCCTCGTTGAAGAAGACGACGCCGAGCTGGTAGTGCGCGAGCGCGGTCTCTTTCTGAGTTTGCGCTTCCAAGATCATTTCCTCGCCGGCGGTTTCGGCCGTTTTCCAGTCCTCGAGCTGAATCCCGTATTTCAGCATGCGATGCTGGCAGGCCAGGCAGTGGCCACCGTCCTGCTTGTCGGCCCTCTTGAAAGCATCGAGGGCGAGGTCGGGACGACGCTCATGCAGGTACTGCTCGGCTTCCTTGTAGGTCTTCTGCGCTTTCTCATTCGAGGGCCCATCCCAGGATTTTTCCTGGGCCGCCAACTGGAAGTGGCCGGCCAGAACCGTGAAGAGGAAAGCGATGGCGAGGTGGCGCAGGTTCTGCCTCCTTAAACGCGCGCCTTGAAACTACCACGAAGCCGGGAGCGGCGGGAAGGTATTGCAAACAGCAAAGCCGGATGCAAGCGGGGAACTTGGGTGAGCCATTTCCAATGGTTACCTTGACCTGCGGCCCGGTCGTGATTACTGTTTTGGTGACCATGCAGCTTTCAGTCGTCATGCCGGTATACAACGAGCGGGCCACGCTCGGTGAGGTAATTGAGCGGGTGCTGGCGGTGCCCATCGATCTGGAACTGCTATGCGTGGATGACGGCTCGACGGACGGCTCGCGCGAACTCCTCGCCCAACTGGCGGAACGCTACCGCCGCATCCGTGTTGCACTGCAGCCCAAGAATATGGGCAAGGGCGCGGCTTTGCGCCGAGGCATCCAGGAGGCCTGCGGCGACTATGTCATCATTCAGGACGCCGATCTGGAATACGATCCCTCGGAGTATCCGGCTTTGCTGCGACCGCTGATCGAGGGCAAAGCGGATGTGGTATATGGGTCGCGCTTTCTCGGCGGGGGCCCGCACCGCGTGCTGTATTTCTGGCACTCGGTCGGAAACTGGATTCTGACGCTGATGTCGAACGCTTTAACCAACATCAATCTTTCGGATATGGAAACCTGCTACAAGGTCTTCCGCCGCGAAGTGATTCAATCGATTCGGCTCGAAGAAGACCGGTTTGGGTTCGAGCCGGAGATCACGGTCAAGATCGCCAAACGGGGACTGCGGATCTATGAGGTCGGCATCAGCTACTGGGGCCGGACGTATGAAGAAGGGAAAAAGATCGGCTGGCGCGACGGGGTGCGGGCGCTATTCTGCCTGCTAAAGTACACCGTCGCTGAGTCAAGCAAAAACCACGCCGGGGCTGGCCAGAACCAGGAACGGCATGTTACCGCAGGTCGATAGTCCACAACCCGAATCCCGGCTCAGCCAACGGCTCCAATGTCCGATAAGAAGTATTATGTAAAGTCGACGATCCGATGGCCCGATTCCGCCCGCTCACCAATCAGTTCCACGACGCCGGGCGGCGGCCCGAGCTTGGCGATTCCCCGCTCAAGGGTTGCCAGCATACCCCGCATGTCGGGCAGCGTCGGCACCCCAGTGGAGCAGATCACGATGGTCGGCCTACATCTTGTATTTTCCCAAGTCCTCATCGTTCAGGCCTTCCAGCCATTTCCGGAGTTCGTCGGAGCTGAGGCGGTCATTCGCGTTGGCGGCTTGTTTGGAGGTCTTCAGGACCAGGTCGTCGACAAAGATGGGGCAATCGACGCGCAGCGCCAGCGCCAGCGCGTCCGAGGGACGGGAATCGATGCTGATGACTTCCCCACCACGCTCCAGCCAAATCACGGCGTAGAACGTATCTTCGCGAAGTTCTGTCACCACGACTTTGTGCACCTGCGTCTCCAGCCCGGTCAGAACGTTTTTGATCAGGTCGTGGGTCATGGGGCGCGGCGTCGACACCTTCTCCATTTCGAGCGCGATCGCGTTCGCCTCGTACACGCCCACCCAGATGGGCAACACAGAGTCGCCAGCCACGTCTTTCAAAATAACGATGGGCATTTGCGTCACCGGATCCATCAAAAGGCCGCGAATGGTCATTTCAACTTCCATTGGAATCTCCCGTCGTTCTCATTCGTCTAAGCGATCGTGCTCGTCTCGCCCGATTTACCTAACATGGCTTGGATGTCGCGAATGCTCCATCTGTTCGCTGATACGAAGCTCGCCGACCAGACTGTTGGGAAAACTTCCCATCACCCGTACGCAAACATAGCTGCCGGGTTCAAGGTTTACTTCCGAGGGTGCGCTGAAGTTCAGGGTCTTGTTCTGCGAAGTGCGCCCGATCCACTGCCGCCGCGCTTCGTTGCGGCCTTCAACCATTACCTCAGCAGTTATGGCTATATAACTCTTATTGCGGACGATCTGGATCTCTCGCTGTCGCGTCATCAGCACCTCCAGGCGTCGCGCTTTTTCCTGATCCGGGATCGCGTCGTCGAGAGTCAGCGCGGGCGTGTTCGGTCGCGGCGAATATTTGAAGGAAAACACGCCGTCGTAGCCGACTTCTTCAAGCAAACTCAGCGTTTGCTCGAACTCTGATTCAGTCTCACCCGGGAAGCCAACAATGACGTCGGTGGTGATCGCAATGTCGCGCTTCGCGGACTTGATCCAGGCGATGCATTCTAGATACTGCTCCCGCGTGTAAAGGCGCTGCATCGCCTCCAACACGCGGGTGGACCCGCTCTGTACCGGCAAATGCACGTGATCGCAGAGCGCAGGCACCGCATCGATTGCGTCGACGATGTCGCGTCGGAAGTCCCGGGGATGAGAAGTCGTAAAGCGCACGCGCCGAATGCCCGGAACTTCTCCGACGGCGGCCAGCAACTCCGCGAAAGAGCACTTCCCTGCCGGATCCAGGTAGGAATTTACGTTCTGGCCCAGAAGCTGAATCTCCGTATAGCCGAGATCGGCCATCTGACGGGCTTCGGCGAGCACGGAATCGGACCTGCGGCTGCGCTCCTTGCCGCGCGTGAACGGCACCACGCAGTAGGCGCAGAATTTGTCGCACCCTTCGATGATCGTGATGTATCCGCGATGCGGATTGGTGCGGGCGGTGAATTCGGTCTCGAAGCACTTATCGGTCTGGCGATCGTCGAGCCCGGTGATGCGGACCAACCGGTTGGCCTCGGACTTCGAACCTCGGTCCTGAGCAACAGGTCCATCTTGAATCCAAGGGTCTGAGGGCTGAGGTCTGTGGTCCGACCCCAACCCGGCGCCTTCCAACTGCACCAGCATCTGGGGCAGATTCCGGTACGAAGCTGATCCGCAGACGAGCGAGACGTGCGGGGCGCGTTCGAAAATCCTCTCGCCTTCCTGCTGCGCCACGCAGCCGAGCACACCGAATTTCTTTCCTTGCGCCTGCAGCTTCTTGTAATCGGCCAAGCGATGAAACACCTTCTGTTCGGCCTTATCGCGGATCGAGCACGTGTTGTAAAGAATCAAATCGGCCTGCTCCACGGTTTCGACCTGGCGATACCCCTGCTGCAAAAGCGTGCCCACGACTTTTTCGGAGTCGTGGACGTTCATCTGGCAGCCGAAAGTTTCCAGATAAAAAGTCTTCTCCCGAGCATCGTGCGCAGCCCGTTCGCCAACCCCAGACATATCAGTGAGTATAAACCCTGGTGGAAAGCGCGCTCTCGAATTTCCCGATCGCAAAAGCCGCACCACCTGCTCACCGCTTCCCCTCTATAATCGAGTCTGGCCTTTTTATGATTCAGACATTGTTTGGCAGCCTTCAGGAAGAACAAAAGCCAAGTTTTCTCGACCGCATGAAACAGGCGGTCACGCGGACGCGCGAGAACCTTGCGGACCGCATTGAGGAAGTCGTTTCCTTCGGCAAAGAAATCGATCGCAACACGCTCGACGATCTGGAGGCCACGCTGATCGCGGCCGAC
>JASHRE010000548.1 GCA_030037515.1 Candidatus Sulfotelmatobacter sp. | reverse complement strand
CATATCTCTCAATGGTTTAGAAAACCCACGCAACATTTCACACCTGTGATTTCACACCTGTGGCCAGCGTAGCGAACAAACAGCAAAAATGATAAATCATCCAGGTGGACGAAGGCCGCAAACGTGTCCTGTTGATCGCAGCGAGTATTCTCGCCGCCCGCAAATTGGCTCAGTTTGACGGCGGCAAGAAGGTTCCGGCGACGATTAGCGCCATCGCGGCTCGCTCCCCCAGGGAGAAAAAGTAGAAATAAAGGAAATAAAAAGGGTTTTTGTCTTTGGCCCTAAAATCTTGCGCGAGGATGCCTGTGCAAGCCAACTGCTCGGCATCTTCGAGAAGTACAATGTGCCGAATTGCCCTAATGTACATTTTGATGTACACTCAGAATATGCTGCAAAGGTACTCGATCGCTGAAGCCAGAGCCCATCTCCCCCGTATAGTTGATCAGGCTGAAGCTGGCATTGAAGTGGAATTGACTCGCCGAGGGCGACCGGTCGCCGTTCTCGTCTCACGTCAGAAATTTGACCGACTCCGAGGAAAAGGTTCACATTTCGGCGAGACGTATAGAAAATTTCTCGAGAAGTATTCGGTCAAGGACATCGGCCTTGAGGATGACTTCATAGCGTCCATGCGCGACAAAAATACCGGACGTAAGGTGTCCCTGTGAGGCTCCGATATCTTTTAGACACAAGCATTGTTTCTAGCCCGGTATCCAAAATGCCCGACTCCTCGATTCTCAAGCGTTTAAACGAACATGGCCCCGAGTGCGCAATTGCGGCGCCGGTCTGGCACGAGCTCACATATGGCTGCCGCCGGCTCCCAAAAGGCAAGCGGCGCACCGCGATCGAAGCCTATCTTCGCGAGGTTGTGCGCCCGTCGTTCTCCAACCTGCGTTACGATGAGGCAGCGGCGACCTGGCATGGTGAGGAGCGGGCGCGACTCGAAGCGCTGGGCAAGCCGGCACCGTTTGTCGATGGACAGATCGCGGCTGTGGCCCATGTACACGGACTGGTGCTCGTCACCACGAACGAATCGCATTTCGGGGGTTTCAAGGGGCTCCAGATAGAGAACTGGTCGAAGCCGTAGTCTAGCCGTGAGGGGGCCAAAAGCAGCTGTCTGTGCCCGACGAAAATTCCATACGGGCACCTGATGCACGATGCAGTTCCGCATCTCGCAACCAATTGGGAAATTGTTTGAGCGTGTGAACAAGATTTCAAAGTGGGCCGAATCGTGCGCGGACCTTGGCTATATCCGGGCGCTCGCCGCTGGTGGCTCGGGGAAGTCTTTAGTTTAAAGCCAAATCCGCAGCAGGTAACGTGGGGAGAATCACGTCTCGGAGCCGGAATTCAGCCAAAACACGCCGACCGTTTGCGCCGACTTCTTACTGCTCTTGATGTGGCCGGCATGCCGCCGGCCAGTCATCCTCATCGCGTCCGCGCAGACGTTCTCGGGCCTCACTCTCAAATTCGCCATACGATTCACGATCGATTGGTTCGACCATCTGCTTGAAATATTCCAGAGATTTCGGAACGTCAGCGTCAGGCTTGCCACGCTTTCTTAGGAGAGGAGGAAGATATTTCTGCGCATCGTCAAAGGCGACCTCTGGAGCCACGAAGCGGAATCCCTGAGCAGCATAAGTCTCAATGAGTTGGCGAACCGTCTGCCTAGGACAGCACGAATCAGGATGTTCGCACCGAGTACAATCATCTCAGCTCTTGACCGCCGTACCGCGCCGACGCATTTCTTTGAATTCCGCTACAAGTTCTTCTTCATCGACATCTGACAGCGCCTCAGCAAGACGATCAGCGGCGGCTCTCAGTTCAGAAACCTCCGCTGCCTTGCGCCGTCTGCGGCGCGTTGGAACATATACACCAAGTGTCTCGCCACGGCGAGTCACCGCGACCGGTGTATCCGATTCAAGAAAACTAGCAATCCGCTCCCTGAATTCCCTAACGCCAACTTTGAGCGCAGCCATCGCAATTCCTCCCCAACATAGTGTACACTCATGTGTACACACAGGTGCAAGTCCTTATCGGGCGCGACTTACGAAGGCGCCATGCGAGGAGAAATCCAGCCAAGAGCGGATGCATGGGAACGGGAGCCTTCGACGCTTTCGACTTGGGCTCCAAATCGAGATCCATCCACATCAAGCCCAACAGTTCTGATACTCGCAGAGCAGTTGCTGCGTCGCTTAGAGTCAAGGTGCGCCTTGGCTCCGGAATATTCAGAAGAACCTCGAACGCTTGCTTGGATGTCATGACTATCGCCCGGTAGTCGCTCGTGGTTCGCTGGCTTACCCAGTTCATGGGATTGCCTTCCTGCTGACGCATTGCCCAGCAAACTTGAGAAAGACCTGCAATGGTCTGGCAAAGCAGGCGGATCAGGCGCTGAAAGAGCCGTAGTACTTGAGTCGTATAAAGCGTGAGACGCCGGTTCGACGGTATTCTCAGGACTGAAAAAACCAAGTGCAGTCATAATGTGCGCTGCAACCGTGAAATGAATGCTCGCCGCGGCCATCTATTTCTCCCAGCGAAATTTGCGATGATTACCAGCACAATTCGGGTGCAAGTTTTTTCAACCGACCGGAAGTGAATTCGTGTGGAATGCTTTCGAAGACTTAATCGCGAGTCGGTTCAGTGGGGAAAAACACCGAGGCTTGGCCATTAACCGCGGCAACCGCACGATCAGGACAAGGCAAATGGCAAGCTGGGCTGGCGGCAGTGGGGCTTCACCTATTGTCAGAAGGGAGCGAAGTCATCGGCAACTTTATCTGGCAGCATTCCTTTGCCGGTGGAGGTTGTTGCCTCGACGATCTTTGTCACCTGCGATTTACTCGGCCCCACAATTGCGGAGAGACCACAACCGGTTGGGTAGAGCTTGATCATCTCTTTGGCACCAATGCGGAGTGCTGGCAGGAGCGGCGGCGTTCAGCGTCTCCGTACAGCAGTTTCCTGCCATGTACTACAGAACTGGATACCTTCCTAGAAACGAGGCGTCCGGAGTGAACACTGTAGATTCGGCACCTCCGTTCCAACCCCCTTCTAAATTTAAGCAACAATGTTTGCGCTTCCGGCGCCGCTCCATTGCAGACTCGAAACTGCACCACCGGCCGCGACCCCTCTGACGAAGACCGGAATTTTGATTTTCCTACCTTTCAAGGCTCGTCTGACGCGCGTTTCGCCACAGATTTTCCCATACGGATGCCAGATTCCTCCGCGAGTTCTCGCTATATCACATAGCAACCGGCGTACGAGATCGCGCGGTTCTGTCGGGGAACCAAGTCGCGCCGTGGGGTCACAGCATTTTGTGCTTGGGGAGCTTTTACGCAGTATGCAAAAGATTTTTCACTTTCAAGAACAGGAGTTTGTCATGCCCAAGCTGCTTCGCACGGTCTTCATCTGGCTACTCTGCATTTGCGCTGCGGAAGTGATCCACGCGCACGCGCAGACCTTCACCACTCTGTTCGACTTCGACGGAAAGAATGGGGCGAACCCCGATTTTGTAACTCTCGTTCAAGGCACGGACGGGAACTTGTACGGTACAACCTCTGACGGCGGCTCAACGGCGGGGTGTTCTGCCGGGTGCGGCAATGTTTTTAAGATCTCGACGGCCGGCAAACTGACGGTTGTCCAGGATTTCTGCGCAACCCAGAGCTGCGTCAACGCCGAAATCGCGGAGGGTGTGTTCCCGAGCGCTGGAGTGATTCAAGGACTCGATGGAAACTTTTACGGAACGACCTCGGGTGGCAACCCGGGCGCGAGCTGGGGGTCGGTCTTCAAAGTGACCCGGACCGGGACGCTGACCACGCTGTATGCCTTCTGCGCGATTTCGGGTTGTCTGGACGGCGCGGCACCGTCCGCGGCACTCGTGCAAGGTACCGACGGCAACTTCTATGGCACGACGGTGAATGGCGGTACGGGGATTGAAAGCTCCAGCGGCTCCGGCGGGACGGTTTTCAAGATGACTTCAGCCGGAAAACTTACGACCCTTTACAGCTTCTGCTCGAAGACGAACTGCACCGATGGAATCGATCCTCAGGCCGGCCTGGTTCAAGCCAGTGATGGGAATTTTTACGGAACCACGTTTCAGGGTGGAAACCCGGTGTGTGACGGGGGATGCGGCATCATTTACCGAATCACCTCCGCCGGCAAACTGACGATTCTTCACAGCTTTTGCTCGGAAGCGAACTGCGACGATGGCGCTAGTCCGACTTCTGGATTAATTCAAGGAACGGATGGGAACTTGTATGGAACGACTTTGGGCGGAGGCGCGAATAACTCTGGTACGATTTTCAAGATTTCGCTGAGCGGCAGCTTTTCGGTTTTCTACCCGTTGTGCTCGGAAGCCTATTGCACCGATGGCGGGTCGCCTCGCGCGCCGGTAATTCAAGCCAGCGACGGAAATTTTTACGGAACTACGAATGCCGGCGGCGCAACCGGCCAGGGAGTGATCTTCAGGATTACTCCCGCCAAAAAATACACCGTGCTCTACAACTTCGACAGCGTTAACGCCAACCCCGTTTCCGGGGTGATGCAAGACACGAACGGGAAATTCTATGGGACCACCTACAGTGGCGTGCAGTATGCGGCCTGCTCCTTTTCCGGCGGATGCGGCACAGTCTACAGCCTGTCGACGGGGTTGAGCCCATTTTTGAGGACCGAGCCAATGTCCGGAAAAGTTGGATCGACGGTCACGATCATAGGAACGGATCTCACCGGAGCGAAATCCGTCAGCTTCGACGGAGTGGCGGCGACATTCGAAGTGGTCTCGAGCTCGGAAATCACTGCGACGGTGCCGAGCGCGGCAAAGACGGGCGTGGTTTCGGTGACGCTGCCGAGTCGAACCCTGAAAACAGTTCTCACCTTTAAGGTCACGCCTGTCATTTCCAGCTTCACGCCCGACAGCGGTCCCGTGAAAACGGCTGTGACGATTACGGGCACCGGGCTGACTGGGGCAACCGCCATAACATTTGATGGAGTAAAGGCGACGACCTTTAGCGTGAAGTCAGCCACGGAAGTGACGGCCGATGTTCCGACGGGAGCGAAGACGGGAGCAATCGCTGTGACTACGGCTGGCGGAACTGCAACCAGCGCAAAGACATTCACGGTGACGGAATAGATCAGTTGGCAGGATCGAGAGTCGGCAAGCTACTTTTCCCGACGGAGCGATCTAACATCGGATCGCGGCTGCCAGGCCTGAGTAGACTTTGGTGGTGCTAACCAACCAACGTTCGGGAGAAAGGAACCGAACATGCTAATTACAGGTTGCGATTATCACCCGGGCTCTCAACAAACTGCGATGGTCGATACCGAAACTGGCGAACTGCACAGATTACAGCGGAAAGACAACGTATTTTCATTGTATGGACCCGTTCGACCGCCTAACGGACACAGACTATGTCGGAGGAGTACAAACACTTGGGAAGTAAGGGCCAGCTGCATTGTGTAACAGGGGAGCTTGCTGGTGTGGGAGCGGGATATAGATGGTGAGATATACCCCAGTACCCTGAGGTTATAGGCTAATACCCACGAGTTCTAGTTATTTCACAGGGGATTTGCCCCAAGTGTGCTTGTACTTGACATAAGAGCTGGCTCCGTAGTGATGCGGTGATCTCGGGCTGGCGTGAGGATGACAACTGCCAATGAGGCGTACGAGAACTGCGAGATAAGAAATCTGGCGGGCAGAAATGTACGCTCGTCAAATCGCCTGTAAACGCAAGCAATGGGGGTTTAACCGCAACCACACAGCCTGATGGCATCCTCGTCCGGAAGCGGACAAGTCCCAGGCCATCATCTTCGTCCATCATCATCTCCGTCCATAAGGAAAACTATGACCCACATCGATAGGCCAAAGCTCGAACAAGCAATCAGTAGCGCCATCTCGATCTTTGCAGATGCAGACGCCCGAAACTTCTGCCACTCTGCCGTAGTGGATGCGATCGCCGCAGAATTGACGCTAGGGATATCGCGTGTGCCCGGTAAGATCCTGCCCGCGGACATTGATTCTTACATCTGTGCCTTGCTCGCACTTAAGCCCATCCCACGGGCCAGGTCAAATTTTCAGCGTCCAGCTGTGCTCAGCCTGTTACGGGTAGCTTGTGCCGGGATTACCCGTCATCGGTTCGTCGAGGAATGTGACGCCAGGTTGATGCCGATAGGTTGAGTGGCTACTCGTAGCGCAGCGCCACCATGGGATCGACCTTCGCGGCACGCCGCGCGGGAACATAGATCGCGACCAGCGACGCAAGGCCCAATAGAATCGGAACTCCGACTAAAGTCACGGGATCGAAGGGACTGACTCCAAACAACAGCCGCGACAATAAGCGGGTAAGCAACAGCGATCCCGTAATTCCTGCAAGCACGCCCCAAGCGGCCAATTGTGTTCCTTGTCTAACGACGAGCGTCAACAAGTCGCGACGCCCAGCACCCAAAGCCATGCGGATTCCCATCTCGGCTGTGCGCCGAGCCACCATGTAGGAGAGGATTCCGTACACGCCGACCATCGCCAGAAGCAGCCCCAATCCGCCAAAGACACCCATCAGAATCGATGTGAAACGGCGACCATCGACGGATGAAGATTGAACTTCTTCCATGCTCGCAATATCGGAGACGGCAAGGTCCTTATCCATTGCCGAAATCTGTTTGCGCACTTCGTTGATGGAACCGGAAGGATCGGATGCCGTTCGCACCACCAGAGTCATGTAACCGTTGCGGGTCTGAGCCTCAGGAACGTAAATCTGCATCGTGGGCGGAGCATCCAGTCCGTCCTGCTTCACGTCGTGCAAGACTCCGGCCACGGTGCGCCAGGTTTTCGCGATCTCAGGAACGAAGCCGGGCAGTCGGATGCGCTTGCCGATCGGATCCTGATTTGGCCACCACCGCTGAGCCGCAGTATTTGAAACGAGCACCACTAGCGGCGCAGTTTCGTTGTCGGACTCCGCAAGAAACCGACCCCGGAGAAGGCTGATCTGCATAACCTTGAAATAATCCGGCGTGACGACGTAGCGCTCAGGATAAGGCTGTTCTTCCGGAGCATAGGTGGTGCCCTCGACTTCAATGCCGACCGTGTCGAAGTCGCCTCCAAGGGGAAGGATGCTCACAGCAGCCGCACTCTGAATGTCCGGCAACGCGTTCAACCGGCGAGTCAGGTCCCGGTAAAACGAAACAGTCTTGAGGGCGCCGAAGGGATAGGTAAGCGAGGGCAGGCCGATCCTCATGGTTAGGATGTTTTTTCTGTTAAAGCCGGCCTCGACGTGCTGCACTTTCAACAAAGTACGCAGCATCAAACCGGTTCCGGCCAACAGCATGAGCGCCAATGAAATTTCGGCAATTGCCAACCCTTTGCGGAAACTGCTGTGGATCGTACCCGCCGTTCCCCGTCCTCCATTTTTCAGCTCTTCATTCACGGGCAAGCAAGAATATTGCAGCGCAGGAAAGAGTCCGAAAAGGAGCCCGCTCAGCAGAGCCACGATAAGGGTCACAACCAGCACTGGCAAGTCGAGCTTGACCTGAACCAACTGTGGGATCACTCTGACACCAACTGTTGCAACCAATCGCATGCCCCATTCGGCTATCAAAAGAGCACAGGATGCGCCAACTAGGGCGAGCAAAACACTCTCAGCGAATGCCAGGCGGATGAGCTGAGCGGGGCTGGCTCCGAGAGCGGTACGGACTGCGATCTCGCGCCTGCGCCCCTCTGAGCGTGCCAGCAGCAGGTTGGCAATGTTGGCGCACGCGATGAGCAGCAGAAACCCCACCGCGCCCAACATCAGCAAAAGCGGCAGCCGTAAGTTTCCGCTAATGTCTTCCTGAAGCGAGACCACTCGCACGCCAGTCGTCGCGTAATCTTCCGGATACTGCCTGGCCAGATTGTGATTGATCACCTCCAGGTCGGCTTGCGCTTCCTGCAGTGAGACCCCGTACTTGAGCCTCGTTATCGCGCGCAGGTGTCGGGATAGGACCTCGCTGTGATCGTACTTTTCGGCCACCGGTCGATAGAATTGTGCCGGGCCATCGACCAGAGTTGACGGCAGGAAAGGGAAATCCTTGGGCAAGATTCCGACAACCGTGTAGGGCCGACCACTGAGGATGATCTTCCTGCCAACAATCGCCGCATCTTGCCCGAAGCGGCGCTGCCACAGTCCATAACCTAGAATCACAACCTGGTCTTTGCCATCGATCTGTTCTTCGGGCAGAAAGCCACGTCCTAGCAGCGGCTGAACGTCCATCAAGGAGAAATACCCGTCTCCGACCTGCATGCCTGGAATGCGTTCGGGAGTGCCCGGATCGGTAAAGACCGCGCTAAAGTCGCCGAACGCCACTACGCTTTGGAGCGTGTGGTTGCGTGTTCGATATTCCTCGCTGTCTGTAAACGAAAGCTGGTCGCGGTTGCTTCCCTCTTTGGCATCGTAACTCCAGATCAGCGCCAGCCTATCCGAGTCCTTGTAGGGCAGCGCGCGGAGAAGTACGGCATGCACGACGCTATAGATCACAGTGTTCGCCCCAATTCCCAGCGCCAGCGTGATCACGGCGACCGCTGTAAACCCAGGGCTCTTTCGCAACTGCCGCACCGCGTAGCGAAGATCTTGTACTATTCCGCGCATGTAAGGTTGTTCTCCTACTGTGAGGTCCCAATGGGCAGCGATCTGTCGGGTGTGTTCTTCCCGTAGCAGGTCCCTCACCATTCTCGGGGGAGAGCGTAACGCGTTGACGGCAGAGGGATAGAGGATCCCGTCGTCGAGTCAAGGGGTATTAAAGCTGTCCGCCAGTGACCTCGGATGTCCGGAAGCGAACGGTACACGCCGTCCGGAACCGGACGAGCCCCCATTGGTCGCCCGCAAAGCAGACAGTCTATCCAGCAGTTAACCCGCAGGAGCAATCGAACATGGAAGCACGTAAAGCGCAAGACCCAGGTCCAATCGAACAGACGGAAAATCAACCCAACCCCGAATTACTCAAGCCCGGGTTCGACGGGTCGTCCTACACCGGACGCGGAGTGATGCGTATGACCAGCTCGACGATCATCGTCGCACTATCGCTGTTGACTATCGCACGTCCTCTCATTGCGCAAGACAAACCTGACAATCGTGATTCGACGCCACACAGCATTCGGTTCGTGGCTGTGCAGGACAATGTCAAGTTGGAAGTGCTTGACTGGGGTGGAACGGGCCGCCCAGTAATTCTGCTGCACGGGGGCAACCGGACCGCGCACGATTTTGATGCGTTTGCCCCGAAACTGACGGTTTGTACCATGTCTATGGCATTACTCGGCGCGGATGCGGCGCATCCAGCGCTCCTGAACCGATCAATGCCAACTACACCGCGGTACCGTCTCGGGGATGATGTGTTGGCGGCCATCAGCGAACTTGCGTTGATCTTCCAGTGCTCGTGGGCCACTCCCTTGGCGGGCAAGAGTTGAGTTCGATAAGGTCACGTCACCCCGAAAGGGTTGCAGGTTTGATTTATCTCGATGCCGCCTATCAGTATGCCTATTACGACCGCTCCAAGGGCTTTTTGGATATTGATTTGAATGAGGTTCGAAGAAAGTAGGAGCAGTTGGAGCCCGGCAACACGGTTCGCACAGGTTAAAGACTTCGTGCAGTATCTGAAACCCGACCCCCTGCAGGAACTATGTGAGCCAGCGACTGGGAGCAGGAGTAGTGGCCTGCCAGTGACGGCGTACGGGGGGCGGCGTTTCTCGGCC
>JASHRE010000547.1 GCA_030037515.1 Candidatus Sulfotelmatobacter sp. | reverse complement strand
TCGGATGCATCCGTCGTGGTTTCGAATCGGCGGCGTTGCCGCGGACCTGCCCAAAGGCTGGGACAAGATGTTCCGCGATTTCATCAAGTACCTGCCTCCCCGCCTTGTTGAATATGACCGGACCGTCATGCGGAATTTAATTTTCAGAGCGCGCACGAAAGGAATAGGGGGCCTCACGGCTGACGAAGCTATCGATTGGGGAGTGACTGGCCCGAACCTTCGCGCCACTGGATTGGATTGGGATTTCCGTAAACGGCAGCATTATTCCGGCTACGAAAACTTCGAGTTTGACATCCCAACGGGTCAAAACGGCGATTGTTATGACCGGGCCGTAGTCCGTATCGAGGAAATGCGCCAAAGCTTGCGCATCATCGAGCAGTGTGTAAATAACATGCCCGAGGGTTCGTACACATCGCATCACCCACTGGCAACCCCTCCTCTAAAAGAGCGCACGATGCATGACATCGAGACCTTGATCACGCACTTCCTGAGTGTGACTTGGGGGCCGGTAATGCCTGTGGGCGAAGTGCTCGGGGCCATCGAGGCCACAAAGGGAAATAACGGCTATTACTTGGTGAGCGACGGCAGTACGGTCTGCTACCGTACTCGCATACGCACGCCATCTTTCGCCCACGTACAAATGTTGTCGTTATTAGCTCCGGGATTGATGATTCCTGACTTGGTGGCCATTTTGGGCAGCCTGGATTTTGTACTCGCGGACATCGATCGGTGAGTGAAAGGAATCATGCTGACGGCTGAAGAGATTCAGGAGATTGAGACTGAGGCGGAGCACTATCCGAAGCGGGAAGCCGTTTGCATCGACGCGTTGAGGATCGTGCAGCGGCACCGCGGCTGGGTATCGGACGAAAACGTTCGCGACATCGCCGAGCACCTTAGGATGTCTGTCACTGACGTGGACAGCGTAGCCACGTTTTACAATCTGATCTTCCGCAAACCGGTTGGCCGCCATGTGGTGATGATTTGCGACAGCGTGAGTTGCTGGATCATGGGTTACGACCGTGTGCGAACGCATCTCCGCGAGCGGCTCGGAATCGACTACGGTCAGACCACTTCTGACAATCGCTTCACGATGCTTCCGATCGTGTGTCTCGGATGCTGCGATCACGCTCCGGCCATGATGGTGGATCGCGATCTGCACAGCGATCTCACTCCCCAAAAGATTGATGCGGCGATCGAGAAGTACAGATGACAGGCAACTACGACAAGCCGCTGACAGAGAGGATGCGCCCGGACGGCAGCGTGGTGGACTTGCAAGCCTATGAGCGAGCGGGCGGTTATCAGGCGATCAGGAAGGTGTTGCGCACTGGTGTGACACCGACGGCTGTGATCGAAGAGGTACAGAACTCGAATTTGCGCGGCCGAGGTGGCGCAGGTTTTCGAACAGGCCTGAAGTGGTCCTTCGTGCCACGGGGAAAAAATGTTCCAGACCCGACGTACCTAATCGTCAACGCCGATGAGATGGAACCAGGTACATTCAAGGACCGCTTGCTGATGGAGCGAGACCCGCACCAGCTCATTGAAGGCGCAATGGTCGCTGCATTCGCCATCGAGGCTGACATCGCCTACATCTTTTTGCGCGGAGAGTACACTCTGGCCGCCGATCGTCTCGCACGCGCCATCGCCGAAGCTTACGAAAGGCATTATCTGGGAAAAAACATCTTCGCTTCTGGCTACAGTTTAGAGCTTTATCTCCATCTCAGTGGCGGGCGCTACATATGCGGCGATGAAACCGGACTTTTGAATGCACTTGAAGGCAAGCGCGCCAATCCACGGTCGAAGCCTCCGTTTCCGCCCTCGGTAGGATTGTTCGGCAAACCCACGGTGGTCAACAACGTGGAGACGATCAGCTGCGTTCCTCACATCATCAACCGCGGCGCGCGCTGGTTTCTCGGTCTGGGCCGAACCCAGGATGGTGGCACGAAGCTATTCGGTGTGAGCGGAAAAGTAAAACGTCCAGGCCTCTGGGAATTGCCCATGGGCACCACGATGCGCGAGATTCTTGAGGAACATGCCGGCGGAATGCTAGACGGTCTGAATTTTCGCGGGCTGTTACCTGGCGGGGCTTCCACTGACTTTATCGTGGAAAAAGACCTGGACACAGCGATGGATTTCTCGGCACTCGCAAAAGTGGGTAGCCGCATGGGCACTGGCACGATGATCGTCCTCGATGACCGCACCTGCCCTGTCGGCATGACCTGGAACCTGATTCACTTTTTCGCGCAGGAATCGTGCGGTTTCTGCACACCATGCTGGAGCGGGCTGCAATGGGCGGAGCGGATTCTAAAGTCCATGGAAGAAGGACACGGTCAGCCCGGCGACCTCGACAAGCTCGCATTTCAAACCAAGATGTGGGCTCCGGGCCACACAGTTTGCGCGCTTGCGCCCGGGGCAGCCGAGCCTCTCGACAGCGCATTGAAACACTTTCGCGATGATTTCGAGCGGCACATCCGCGAACACCGCTGCCCGTGGAGGTAGGTATGGCGACCGTTTACGTAGACAACACGCCGTACCAGATGAACCCGGATCAGAACCTCCTCCATGGCTGTCTTTCGCAGGGTCTCAAGCTGCCTTATTTCTGCTGGCATCCGGCGCTGGGTTCTATCGGCGCCTGCCGTCAGTGCGCAGTCAAGCAATACAAAGATGAGAGTGATGCGCATGGAAAAGTCGTCATGGCCTGCATGACGCCGGCCGCCGAAGGCACCCGTATCTCCATTGCCGACCCCGAGGTTGTTGCCTTCCGCGCCGGTATTATCGAGGGGCTCATGCTGAATCACCCGCATGATTGCCCAGTGTGCGATGAGGGCGGCGAGTGTCATCTGCAAGACATGACCGTGATGACGGGTCACGACTATCGGCGCTACGAGTTTGACAAGCGCACGTTTCGCAATCAGGACCTGGGTCCACTGTTAAATCACGAGATGAATCGCTGCATCCAGTGTTATCGCTGCGTGCGCTATTACCGCGAATATGCCGGAGGCCAGGACTTGAACGCCTTTGCGTCGCGCGACAGGGTGTTTTTTGGACGCCATGAAGACGGCGTTCTGGAGAATGAATTCAGCGGCAACCTAGTGGAAATCTGTCCCACCGGAGTGTTCACCGATAAAACCCTAAAACACCACTACGCTCGCAAGTGGGACCAGCAGTTTGGTCCCTCGGTTTGCGTGCACTGCGCTCTCGGCTGCAACACAGACGCCGGCGGGCGCTACGGTACCGTACGCCGCATCGTGAATCGCTACAACCACGAAGTAAACGGTTATTTCCTCTGTGACCGCGGGAGATTCGGTTATGAGTTCATTAACAGCGAACGCCGCCTGCGCGAGCCCGTCCTCAAAGGCCAGCCCATATCTGCTGCATCGGCGCGTCGCTACATAGACGAGAGGATCGCGAAAGGCAGAGCTATCGGAATTGGCTCGCCGCGCGCCTCGCTTGAATCCAACTTTGCCCTTCTGACCCTGGTGGGCTCGGATCGCTTCTGCTCGGGCATGGAAGATTGCCAGGCGAATCTGGTTGGACACATGATCGAAATTTTGCGGCATGGTCCGATGCGGACACCGACGCTGCGCGAGATCGAGGAGTGCGATGCCGTGTTCATCCTTGGGGAGGACCTCATCAATGTCGCTCCGCGGATGGCCTTGGCACTCCGGCAGTCGGTACGTCAGCAGCCGATGGAAGCCGTCAAGAAGCTGAAGATTCCTCTGTGGCTGGATTATGGCGTGCGAGACGCGATGCAGAATGCGAAGGGGCCGCTTTACATTGCCACGCCCTGCCAGACTCGACTCGACGACATCGCTACCGCCACATTCCGCGGCGCACCCGACGACCTCGCTCGCCTGGGATTCGCCGTGGCGCATTTGCTTGACTCGACTGCGCCCACGGTACCCGGGATCGGTGACTGGACGCTGGCAAGTGAGATCGCCGGTGCACTCAAGGCCGCGCAAAAGCCTTTAGTGATTTCCGGTGCCAGCTGCGCAAGCGAGACTGTCCTCCAAGCCGCCGCCAATGTGGCGATGGCTGCGCGTGCCTTACTAAGCTTTACGGCGCCGGAATGCAACAGCATCGGAGCCCAACTCATCGGCGGCAAATCCTTGAGTTCCGCATTTCAGGCTGTCCTGGATGGGCATGCCGATACCGTAATCGTCGTGGAAAATGACCTTTATCGTCGCGCGCCTCGTGCTGAAGTTGACTCCGTGCTCAGGGCCGCGCCACATGTAATCGTTCTGGATCATCTTGTCAATCGGACAGCCGACCAAGCGGAACTGGTTCTGCCGGCCGGAACCTTCGCCGAGTCCGACGGCACCTTCATAAGCAGCGAAGGCCGCGCGCAGAGATTCTTCGAGGTGTTAGCGCCTCAGAATGGCATTTTGGCAAGCTGGCGCTGGTTGAAGCGGGATAGCTGGCATGACTTAGACGATGTGCTCGCTGCGTTGTCCTCGCAGTTCCCGGCCCTCGCCGCGGTGGTCGATGCGGCACCATCGGCCTCGTTTCGGATTGCCGGTGCAAAGATTCCCCGCTCACCGCATCGCGAGAGCGGACGCACTGCGGAGCTCGTGAATATCAACGTGTCGGAGCCCAAACCTCCAGACGATCCCGATTCGCCACTTTCGTTTTCGATGGAGGGCACACCAGACCAGCCGCCTGCGGCCCTGATTCCATTCTTCTGGTCGCCCAGTTGGA
>JASHRE010000546.1 GCA_030037515.1 Candidatus Sulfotelmatobacter sp. | reverse complement strand
GCCGAGACGAAGTGACATAACGGTTTTGGGAGTCCGGTACTACTTTAGGACGAGGTGGATTAAATCCTCGTCCTTTTCCTTTTTGGGCGGCAGAGCAGAATTAAGCGTACGACCGGAAATGCTACCGAATAAAGCGAATAATTCCGCTATTCCACAGCACTGTCAGGTCCTCTTCAACGATGTGGAAACCCGCTGCCTTCACCATGTTTCTCATTCGCTCTGGCGAATTCTGTGAGAAGGTCGAGTTTAGCTGCCCTCCGACCTTGGTCTTGTCGGAATAGGTCAGCACCACATTCCCCCCGGTTTTAAGCACGGAATGCATGTTGCTTAAGTAGGACTCGATCAAATAAGGCTCGAGATGGACAAAACAAGCAATGCTTACGATGTAGTCGACCGAATTCGCAGGAACACCGGGAAAATCCGACCCGTGATTGACGATGAACTGCATGTTGACCTGGTTACACTGGCGACGAAGCTCGCTCAGCAATTCGGCGTGGTAGTCAACAACGTAAAGATGTTTAAAACCAAGCAAATATCGGGTCCAACGTCCGCCTCCGGGTCCAATTTCCAGTCCAACCTGGTCTGGCTTAACGTAGGGCAGGATGTATTTGTCCCGCATATATACCTGCGGACCCGAAGTCTCCGGATCTCCCCACTGTAGGCCGTAAAACGCTCTGGGCGACACCATTTCCCTCACGGCACGGCGGAACCGATTTAGCAGACCGTTCTGTCGTTCGTAGTCGTGCAACATGTCGAGGTGAAGACTGGTATCGAGATCGGGCATGTACAATCCTTCCACGGAAATCGTGCTTACAGCTTGGTGCGGAGCAATGGCAGCCTCCCGCCTCGGGCGGAGCCCGCACGCCCCGCCAAACCTTGCGCCACTCGCCGCAGGAACAGCTGAGCACGCGCAAAGATGGTAATCGCGAGCACTTCCGATTGTCCATATTCTTGCCCGTCTCAAGAAGGATTTTAACCACCCAGTAATATTGTCTCTCCAGGCCCTGCTTGCGGGAGCCGCAGGCCTTTCGCAGTCAGCCGAGATACTGGACGGCTGGCCCCACACGCTGCGATCAGCGGAGCAAACCCTGGTAGTATTCAACTCCATCCACATACTTCATGAAAGAAATCAGATCTGTCTTGCCGCTAACTCCTATCCGCGGTAACACATATTCGTCCGCACCGCGACGGGGCATTCCGAAGTGAGTCATCACTGCACTCGAATAGCCGGCATCCTGCACTTGCTGCAAATGCTTGGGAAAGAAGTCGGACGGCTTTCCGTTCGGGAAACAAAAGCAACTCACGCGTCTGCCCAATAACCGTTCAATCTGTGAGCGCGACTCGGCCAACTCCGACCAACTCTCTTCATCAGTCAAGGTAGAAAAGATGGGATGGGTGACGCTGTGGGATCCGATTTCCACTAAGCCTGAATCCGCCAACTCGCGCAACTGAGCCCACGAGCAGGGAGCGTATTCAGGGGGCGGTTCCTTCGGAATTGAGATCTTCATTTTGGCAGCAACCTCGTCGATCCGCGAATTGCGAACGTCCGGTCGCAACCGATTCATCTTGTCGAAAAAAAGGTCGAGTTTACCGTGTTGCAGTTCTTCGTGAGCGTGCGGCTGCCGAGCCAGCCAGAGAATCTTGTCGGTCCAAATCCAGTCCTTCCCACAGATGAAGGAGCTGACCACGAAAAATGTTGCGGGCATGCGGAATTCCTTCAACAGAGGAAAGAAAAACTCACAGAAATTGCACCGGCCATCGTCAACCGTCAAGGCCACGGTGTTCTTGTCGATGGATGTCGGTGACCTCAGTTGCTCAACCAGCCGTGTTAGCGGAATAACACGAAAATGATCGCGCAAATAAGCAAGCTGCGTTCGGGCAGCGGCGACCGCAACAGCGTCGGGCCATTCTTCTTCGGTGGCTCGAAAATTGTGGTACATAAGAATTCGTGCCATGTCCGCGGACATGGTTCGAGCAAGAGAGAATATGCCGCAGCCGCGTAAAGCTCGAAGGGCCAATCTCTTCATAGTGTTCAGTTGGAGCAAGCGTCGGGAGAATCGCCAGGCAAAGTAGCGACCGCCAGCGACTCTCGAGCCTAGCAGAATCTCTAGACCTCGCCAAAACGCTTGCCAAGTCACCGATTTGCAGACTGGTTCAACGTTTCGGGTAAAAGTCCGTGACAATATAATGCGGAGGTCCGGGGAAAAGCGACAACCTCGATGACAGACGACGCAAACAACACTGGCGCCCCTCGCAGCGATCCTGAGCGGGGCAGCGCACTGCGTGAAAGCACGACAAGATACATCAAGGCGGCTGCGAACACTCTGTTGCCGGACGTGATCACTGAGGAAGTGCGCAGATATCGAACGTATACGGGAACAGAGCGCGCTCTGTATCTGAAAATTCGCGCGCTGAATGCTATCGGAATCACAAATCTGAAGAGACGGCAGCCGCCGCGAACCGCGCGTTCCTTCTTGTTCGTGTGCTTCGGGAACATCATGCGAAGCCCAATGTGCGAAGCTCTCCTGAGACGCGCTACTCGTTCGTGGACTCGCGAGATTAGCGTTGCGTCGGCGGGACTGAATGCGGTTCCGGGCAGATCGGCTCATCCCT
>JASHRE010000545.1 GCA_030037515.1 Candidatus Sulfotelmatobacter sp. | reverse complement strand
ATCAGCTACGGCATGCTCGATCCGGCGAAAGTGATCGAGAGCCTGAAAAGCAAACCGGAGATGGTGCACGTTATCTTGACGGGGCGCAACGCGCACCCGACAATTGTGGAGATTGCCGATACCGTCACCGAAATGCGACAAGTCAAGCACGCATACGAGAAGGGCGTGATGGCGCAGAAGGGAATCGAGTACTAGTTCTCGGTAGTCAGCTCTCAGTGAGAGGGTTGGTGGATCTCAACCGAGACCTGGGAAGTGCCGCATGGCCTGGTTTAAGCGCGAATCCGGCGAGTTGGACACTTCGGGCGAGAAGAAAGTCCGCACTGAAGGCTTGTGGGTGAAGTGTGAGAACTGCCGGCAGATCATCTGGAAAAAAGATCTGGAAGAAAACATGAATGTCTGTCCGAAATGCGAAAAACATTTTCGGATCGACGCGCGCACCCGGCTTGCCCAATTGATCGACGACAATCAATACGAAATTTTCGACTCGAACCTGGCTTCGACCGATCCGCTGAAGTTCGTCGACTTGAAGCCGTACTCCTCGCGGCTTAAGCAGGCACAGAAAGATACGGGGCTCAAGGATGCTGTCATCAATGCGCAGGGCAAGTTGCAAGGCAAGCCCGTGATCGCGAGCGTGATGGAGTATGCATTCATCGGCGGCAGCATGGGAGCAGTGGTCGGAGAAGCGATCGTCAGGGCGGTCGAGCGCGCCGTCGACACGCGTACTCCGCTCATCATCGTTTCAGCATCGGGGGGGGCGCGCATGATGGAAGGCGTGATCAGCCTGATGCAGCTCGCCAAAATCTCCGCGGCGCTGGCTCGCCTCGACGTGGCAGGCGTTCCTTATATTTCACTCTTGACGGACCCTACGACTGGGGGCGTGACGGCGTCATTCGCGATGCTCGGCGATCTAAATATCGCCGAACCGGGCGCCCTGATCGGATTCGCCGGGCCCCGCGTGATCGAGCAGACCATCCGGCAAAAACTTCCGCCGGGATTTCAGCGCAGCGAATTTCTTCTGGAGCACGGTATGCTCGATGCGGTTGTTCCCCGCAAACAACTCAAACCCTACATTGCTCGAGCGCTGGACTTTATGAGTCCAGCTCTCAGCTCTCCGCCGTCAGCCGTCAGTTAAACTCGTATCTGGAGCCACGCTGGCGGCTGGTGCAGCCGGTTGCCTTCCCGGTTTTTTCGCCATTCCGAAGTGGTCTGGCAGACGAAGCTGAGGGCTGGGTTTATGTCCTACGAAACAGCGGTTGCGAGCATGTTCGCGTTGGGCCACGAACTGGCTCAGACACCGTCGCACAAGTTCGACTTGGCGCATATGCGCGTGCTGCTTGCGGTGCTTCATCATCCGGAGCGGACGTTTCCGAGCGTTTTGATTGCCGGTACGAACGGCAAGGGATCGACCGCGGCCACGCTCGCGTCCATTCTTCAGGCCTCCGGACTCAAGACTGCCCTCTATACCTCACCCCATCTGGTACGCATCAACGAACGCATCCGCATCAACCACCATCCCATCGATGATGATGCGTTCGCCGCCTTGCACGCCGAGGTAGATCGCATTTCTGAAAAGTTGATCGCGGAAGGTGCCCTTCCGTGGCATCCGAGCTTTTTCGAGATGATGACGGCGATCGCGTTCCTGCAGTTCAGCCGCGAACGCGTGGACATTGCCGTACTCGAGGTCGGCATGGGGGGACGTCTTGATGCAACCAACGTAGTCGAACCTCTGGTCAGCGTGATTACTGACATTTCGCTGGATCATCAGAAATTTCTCGGTAATACAATCGCCGAGATCGCGCGCGAAAAGGCGGGAATCATTCGTCCGGGCGGGCCAGTTGTGACTCTCCCGCAGCAACCGGAAGCGAACGATGTGATCGGCAATGCGATCCTCGAACTCGATGCCCGGGGGATTAGTGCGGTCCAGTATGTGCCGCCGGTCTCACCTGCCAGTACCCAGTACCTAGTACCCGGTACCCAGACGGAAGTCCCGCGTTCTGAGCCCCGGGATGCGAGGGCTGAGAAGAAAGCAACAGCGCCGTCAATATCCCAGCCACGTTACCGCTATCCGCTGCTCGTGATGGGAAAACAGATTTTGGTTGAGACGCCGCTGGTGGGACGGCATCAGCTGCGCAACATCGCGCTGGCGATCGCGGCGGCGGAAGAAATGGCCAAACAGGGAATGGGGAAAGACGCAAAACCAGGCATTACCCCTGGGACGATCGAACGCGGCTTGCGAGACGTCCACTGGCCGGGAAGGTTTCAGGTCGTACCGCCGCGTCACGGATGGCCGGAGATCGTCCTCGATGTGGCGCACAATCCTGCAGGAGTGTGGGCGCTGCGTTCGGCGCTGTCGGAGCAATACGAGGAGCGGAGGCTGATTTTCGTTTTCGGGGTGTTGCGCGACAAGGCCATCGCCGAAATGGCGGAGATTTTGTTTCCGCTCGCCAAACGGGTGCTTGCTACGCGCCCGGAAAACCCACGGTCGGCATCGCCAGGGGAGATCCAAAAAGCGGCCCAACGCACCAGCACGGAGATCGATACGGCGGTCGATGTGTCCGACGCTTTGCAGCGCGTTCGCCACCTGGCTGACCCCGGTACCGTCATCGTCATCACCGGATCGATTTACCTGGTGGGGGAAGCCATGCGCGTTTTGGGCCTGCGAATTTAGCGGCGGTGTGCTCGCACTTTCCCCTAAAATAAAGGCAATGGCGGTATCCAACTCTTCCCTCGAACAAGTGGAAAGCGGCGCGCAGCCACCTGCGTCGTCCCGCGATACTGAGGGCTCGAGCCCACATGCCATTCCCGGTAAAAAATACGGTTGGCCGAGCCGCCTGCGGTCGTACCTCTTTCTCGATCCGCTCATCTGGTTTTACACGCTCGCGATGGGCCTGGCTGCCTTGCCCGGCGGGCTTTTCGACCGCGATGGCCGCCGGCTGCACTGGTTTTCTTTCGCGTGGTCATGGCTGATCATGAAGTCCATCTTCTCCCCGGTGACCGTCACCGGACTTGAGAACATCGATACGACCAAGACGCACGTTTACGCTGCAAATCACGCCTCCGCGCTCGACATTCCCGTTCTCTACGTCAATTTGCCATTTCAGTTTCGAATTGCGTTCAAGAAAGAGCTACTCGCGTACCCCGTGGTGGGCTGGCAATTGAAGCGCTCCGGCCAAATCTGCCTCGATCAGCAGAATCCCACGCGTTCGGTGGGTGCCATCAAATCGGCGGTAAAAAGTCTCAGAGCAGGCGTGCCTCTCGTGATTTTCCCCGAAGGCGGACGCACTGACGACGGATACATCAAGCCGTTTCTGCCTGGAGCATTTTTTCTGGCGATCAAGGCGCAGGTTGACATCGTTCCGATTGCACTGGTGGGAACGTTCGAACTGCTGCCTATGGATACCTATCACATCAAATGCCGGCCGCTGCAAATGCGCGTGGGCGAGCCGATTCCGACCGCCGGGCTGACCGTGCGCGATATGGAAGCTCTGTCGGTGAAAGTGCAGGCCGCGCTGGAGGTGCTGTACTATCCTGCGAGTCCGGTTGCCGAGTAATTTGCGTCGTAACTTTTTCGCCCCGATCACGGTTATTCCACTGTAAGGTCAAACCGCGGAGAATTTCTTGAAGGTCGGAAAGTGAAGGCTCTGAAGAAAGAAGCGGAGGAGCGGCTTCTGATCGAGGCTGCGCAGCACGATCCCGCCCGCTTTGCCGAGCTCTACGAATTGAACTTCGAACGTGTGTACGCATATGTCGTCCGTCGCGTCGGCAACCGCACCGAGGCGGAGGATATCACGGCCGACGTTTTTCATCAGGCGCTCGCCAATCTGAAACGCTTTGAGTGGCGCGGGATCCCATTTGCGGCGTGGCTTTTCCGGATCGCGGCGAATTTGATCAACGATCGCTGGCAGCACGCGGCGCGCGAGATTCGGGACGAAGGGCAGATTGAGGCAACAAGTGGGGAAGCGGTTGGATCAGGCAGGGGCTTGTCCGGAAAAACCGGCAACGTGACTCCGGCTGAGATCGAAGAAGTGGAGCGGCGCGCGACGCTGTTTCGCCTGGTCGAGACGCTTCCGGCCGAGCAGAAACGGGTGGTTGTGCTGAGATTTGTGGACCAGAAAAGCATTAAGGAAGTCGCCGGTGAGATTCACAAGACAGAAGGAGCCGTGAAGCAATTACAGTTTCGCGCGCTGAGCACGCTGAGGGCGCGCCTGGAGGGTGCCGATGCCTAAGCGCTCTCTGAATCCGGGCCGGGGCGAACCGAACAAGCTCGACCAAAAGAAAATCGAGCAGCTCAACCGGGCTGTCGACGGAATGCTGGCGCGAGCCGATGGCCGGCTGGGGAAGGTAGACGCGGAGATCGAGCCACTGGTGCGCATTGGGGCAGAATTGCGCAATCTGCCGAGCGCAAGTTTCAAGGCACGATTGAAATCTGAACTAGAGGGGAACAAACGTATGTCTACCGTTCTTGAGCAGCAAACTGCTAAGGCCGTTGCGGGCGTTCATGTAAGCGCCTCGCCCAATCTGTCATTCCGAGATCCAGCCAAGGCAATCGAGTTCTACACGAGGGCGCTTGGCGCGAAAGAAACATTCCGCTTCGAGATCGGCGGCGACATTCCGCACGCGGAAATCGTCATCGGAGATTCGACCATCAATCTGTCGGGCGAATGGCCCGAGGGCGGCCGGTTCAGCGCCGAAACCCTGGGATTTTCACCCGTCAGCATCAGCATTCAGGTCGCCGACGCCGGTCAATTCGTGGAGCGCGCCGTCGAAGCGGGAATGAAGATTGTTCGCCCGATCAAAGATCAGTTCTATGGTATCCGCGACGCGACCTTAAGCGATCCGTTCGGCTACTCGTGGAACATCCGTCAAGTGATAGAAGAACTGTCGGTCGAGGAGATGCACCGGCGTCATGACCGGCTGCACATCGGACCCGAAGGCGGGCAGATGCGCAGGGAGCGGCCGAAAGTAGACCCGGTTCCTCGCGGCTTCCGCATGGTTACGCCCTATTTGGTCGCTGCCGACGGCCTGGCGCAGCTCGAATTCGTGAAGCAGGCGTTCGGAGCCGAAGAAACTGAGCGGGTCATTATGCCGACCGGCGTGCATGGCGAAGTCCGCATCGGAGACTCGACTGTGATGATGGGCGGCGGCATTTCGGGCAAGAAATTCCCCGGCACTCTGCAAACTCAGGCACTGCATGTGTATGTGGAAAATTCCGACGCCGTGTATCGTAAAGCGCTGGCTGCCGGGGCCGTTTCGATTGACGAGCCGCGCGATCAGGAATACGGCGAGCGTTCGGCGACAGTCAAAGATCCTGCGGGAAATTTCTGGTACATCGCCACGGCTAAGGGTGACAGCTACGTTCCACATGGATTACACAATGTCAATCCATATCTGCATCCGCTGCGTGCCGAACCGTTCATCAGCTTCCTGAAGCGCGCCTTCAACGCGGAGGAAGTGGCCAAGTACGCGTCGCCCAACGGAGTCGTCCAT
>JASHRE010000544.1 GCA_030037515.1 Candidatus Sulfotelmatobacter sp. | reverse complement strand
GCAAACGCGATGGTGGTGAGGATCGCCCAAAACATCTGGTTGGGCGGAATCCAGTTTGGCACCAGGTCAGCTGTCTCACGAGGTAAGAGTGCCTGACCGAGCGCAAACGAAATCGCACAAACACCGAGTCCAAGGCGCGCCAGTCGGCCGAACAATGGCGCGGTTGCTGCATTCGCCTCAGTCGCGGCATACAGCGCAATCGCACCGCAGAAAAAGGAGAAGAACAGGAAGAAGCTCCCCCCGTATCGCTCATAGATGTTCGAAGCGGCAATGATGTCGGGGATCGAGGCCAGCGAGAAACACAAATAGACGCCGCAAAGTACGACCGCAGCCAAGCGCGTAGTGCGCGGATACAGCATCCCAGCTCCCCCGGCGATTTGAGCGATCATGAGAAAAGCACCGATCGTGCTGCCAAAAGGCAGGCTCCAGATGTGCCGCAAGTTCTGCCAGGTGTTGGAGTCGTGCCACATCAGTGCGATGACGCCGAACAAGGCCGCCGACACGCCAAAGACGATCCGGCCGTAAAACGCCCTCTTCATAGAGCAAAACTAACAGAAATCTCGGGCCCAAACAGCGGGTTCCTCCGTCCGCCAACGTGATGATTGGGATAGAACTGCCGGACTGAACGGCTTCGCTTTCTCCCCTTTGCCGACGATTCTGGAATTAAGGGTGATAACTGCATTCCGCCTTTTCGAGCGTGAGCATGGTAGTGATTCGAACTTAGGTGTTGAACCTCCAGCGATTCGGTCGAGCAGGACTCGGCGTTATTGGGGGATTACATCCTTCATCACTGCTCCGCCCTTCATCACAAACCTTACATTTTGCAAGACGCGGATATCGAAAAGAGGATCTCCGTCGACAGCGATCAAGTCGGCGAACTTGCCTGGTCCGATAGCGCCGACGCGGTCCTGCCAACCCATCAGGTCGGCTGCGTTGACGGTGGCGGCGCGAATGGCCTCGATGGGCAGCAGCCCCAGCTCTGTGGCTGTAACGATTTCATCCGCGTTTTTGCCGTGGGCGTCTGGGCTTGTAGCGTCAAAGCCGTTTGCAATCTTTATACTTATCTCGCGCGCGATGGCGATATTCTCACGAGCGCGTTGCAAGGTGTCCTCGCAGTATTTGCGTATTCGAGGGTTGGTCTCGGTTTTGAGACGATCCCGGAAATGGCCCTTTTAGTGAGCACCCAGTACGCATTTTTCTGTTTCATCAGTTGCAGCGTGGCCGGGTCGGCGTTGTTGCCATGTTCGATGGAATCGACTCCCGCGTTCAATGCGTTGCTGATGCCCTCAGGCTGTAGGCGTGCGCGGCCACTTTGCGGCCTTGACTGTGCGCTTCTTCCACTACGACCCGCATTTCCTCGGTGGTAAGCGTGGGGTGATCCCAGTCGGGTTACACTTTGATTAAGTCGGCACCGTGACCGATCTGCTCGCGCACAGGCACGTTGCGCCTCTTCCACCCCGCTTACCATCTGTGCGCCGGTGGGAAAATCGGTCAGATCGGGGGAGACTCCGAATGGATTATATTGGCCGACGGCGGCAATCGCCCGGATCGCCACTTGCATGCGCGGGCCTTCGACGAGTCCCTGATTGATGGCATCGCGCAAAGCGACATCGGCGCAGCCTGAGCCTTGATTTTCGACATCGCGAGCGGTGGTGAACCCAGCGCGCATCGTCGACGAAGAAGTGTCGGCTGTCGGGCGACCAAGAGATATCGACGCTGCGGTCGAAATCACGCACGAGAGTTCTGTCTCGATCTCCCTTGTGTTTGATCCACAGTTTTCTCGTTTCATTTTCTCCCGTGCGGCAAGCGGCTGAGTGGGATTTGTCTGACGCTGGGAATTCGAATACCAGCATCCACCGTCTGTCCGGGAAGAGATGCGAGTTACGGCCCCCTGTGGGAGCCTGACGACAATCGGCTGACGATGTGCTGGCTCCGTCTGCGCTGTCACTGCGAAAGGCAAGAACCAAGAAAGCGCCAGGACGTTAACGTGGTCGATGCTCGGATGGCAGCTATGCAGCCTCCTAACTGTTGGTGTCCAATGGCATACAATTTGCGCTTGACCTTACGGTGTCCAATGGAGTACAAAAGAATTGTGCAGACGGTCGTCGAGACGCCCCCTCACCTCGCCATTGCCAACAAGCTCTTAGCGAGGAGGAGCGGGCGGACATCGTGGCACTTCTTGCGGCTGACCCGGAATGTGGTCCGCGGAACTGGAGGATTTCGAAAGGTCCGGGTTGCTCGCAAAGGAATGGGGAACAGTGGCGGGGCGCGGGTTGTTTATATCTGGCGCAACGAAAGATTTCCGGTTTTCTGATCACGGTTTTTCCGAAGAGTGAGAAGGAAAACCTGTCGACGGCGGAACGGAACGCGCTGAAGAAACGTGCCGATGGTATTTTCGAAACCTACGGGAGGTAGCAATGAAAACGCAATTCGAGCAGATGATGGATGGCCTTAACGACGTTGAGGCGTTCCTTGCTGGAGAGCAAGAAGGATTCAAGGCATATGTGCCTCAGGAAGTTGACGTCAAGGCGATCCGTAATCGACTGGGCATGACGCAGGCCAAATTCTCTGACACGTTTGGCTTCAGCCTTGACGCGATCAAGCACTGGGAGGGAGGCCGCAGGACCCCAGAAGCGCCCGCTCGCACATTGCTGACTGTGATCGATAAGAATCCTGCTGCCGTGCTCACTGCACTGAATCCCGCTGCGTTCGCTGCCGCCGTCGGCTCTTCTAAGTCCACCACGGTCCACGTCCGCCGTCGTAGAAAGACTCAGGCGTTTCGCGGACCTGCGAAACGAAATGCTTATTCTGTCGGTGGAAAAAGAGTCACAAAGTGAAGAGCTTGCTTGGCAAGCGAGTGCTCGAGCGTCGAGTTCTCGAACCCACAATTTCAACCCATAGGTGTTACGCCTCTAACGACTTTTCAGGGACTTAGGCGGCCACCCAGAGTCACGTAAGTCGTGCGCCTTTTTATAATGCATTCAAACTACAAGATATACCAACACTGATCGGGCTGCGCTCTGAACCTCACCGGTTTGAACAGGGCCTGTTGGCGGACAAAAAAAGTAGAATCGCGACATGGCCGACGACCAAGTGATTCGTATCTCGGAGACAGAGGCGACACGCAACTTTGTTGGCGTGCTCGCGCGTGTCCGCGCCGGTGCGGAGGTCGTGATCGAATCCAATGCGCGCGCCGTTGCGGTCGCGCGTCCCGCCGGCGAGGAGTTCCAGCCGCGCCTGCTCTCTGAATCCATCGCTCTGGCGTATACGCACGCCGCAGAACCGGGCCACGAGCCACGCACGGACCCGAGACTTTGCCGCTGATCAGGAAGAGATCATCAACGGCCCGCGCTCTTAGACTGCCGTCCCTGCTCGGTAAGTCCTTAAAATGACGTTTTCGGGAGGATTCGAGTCTCACCCGCGTGATGCCGGTCTGACTCGCCGCTTGCATCGCTGGGCAAGAAAAATGGCCCACCACACAAAGACCGGGTACGAGAAGCCGCTGAACTCAATTTTTAAATCCGAAGAGGTTCGGGAAGCAATCGATAAAGCAGGCACAAAAGCTACGCCACCCCGCGCGCTTTCGCCGGAGCACCATCCATTTCCAAGGCCTGCGACGGAGTGTCCGATCGCTTCACCGCGCGCGCGGCCATGGGCTTCAGCCACAAAAGCGCCATGAACGCGGCGATCAGGTCGCACACAATCATGGCCCAGAAAACCTTGGCCCACGAGCCGGTTTTCGCAAACAGCCAGGCCGCGCCGGGTCCAGCAAACGCAGCCGCTACTCCCTTGGCCGTATAGACGATGCCATAATTCGTCGTTGCCCACTTTTTTCCGTACAAATCGCCGGTAATCGAGGGGAATAACGAAAAGATATTTCCCCAGGCGAAGAAGCAAAGCCCGGAGAGCGCGACGAACCACAACGGATGACTGATCAGTTGCAGCAGGGCAAACACCGCAATCGCTTCCAGAACAAAGGAGACAAAAATCGCGTTTTCACGGCCGATATGGTCGGAGATCCACCCCCAGAAAGGTCTGGTCAGTCCGTTGAGGATGCGGTCCACTTCGATGGCCAGCACTAGGGCGGTCATGCCAAATAGCACCACATTTTTGTCTACGTGGTAGGAAACGGCCATCGGGTTAAGCTGCGCAGTAACCACAAGGCCGCCGAATGCCAACATCACCATCATGAGATACATCACGTAGAAGGATGGTTGACGCAGCATCTGCAAGGGCGTCAGATCCAAGGCTGAAGTGTTGATCTTGGCCTTGATCTTCTTTTCTTTCTCGACCCAATTGGGTGGCGTCCAACCGACAGGCGGTCTTGCCAGAAACAGGGCGCACACCAGAACTGTAATTCCCTGAATGAAGCCCCATACCACAAATGTGCGTTGGTAACCTGAACTGGCGATCATCCTGGCAATCGGCGCAATCGTGAGCGCCGTGCCGATGCCAAAGGCACCTGCGGTCAGTCCCACGCAGAGGCCCCGAAAATCAGGGAACCACTTAAGCGCATTGCCGATGGCTCCGCCATAGACGACACCGGCACCGATCCCGCCAACGGCATACCAAAAATAGAGAGCACCGGCGGTTTCAGCACGGCCCGAGCCGATCCACCCCAGCCCGACCATGAACGAACCCAGGCCAAGCATCAACCTTGGCCCGATAATATCGACGAGAAATCCTTCAAACGGAACCAGCCAAGTTTCCATTGCCACAAAGAGGGCGAACGTCACCTGCACCGCCTTCAACGATATGTGCAAATGGTGTTGGATCGGTGTGGTGAACAGCGTCCAGGCGTATTGCAGGTTGGCGATCGCCATCATCGCCACAATGCCCGCAACCAGTTGAATCCAGCGGTTAGGAATGCGAGAGGGATGAATCAGAGAATTTGGGGAGGCGGAGGGTTGAGACGAGCTCATTGAAGTTTCACCTTACTGCGGAACCTTTGGACCTTTACGAATAACCTGCTTGAACCCTAGCAGTTTCGGAGCAGTCAATACGGGAACTGGTCTGGTCATTGAACCAGTTGTGGGCAGGGACTCTATCACCCTTTCTTCGCACTGTCAAGATTGCCAAACGGATCTTCGAACGCCGCGGGGGATGTCTGAAATCTTCACACACCTCCGGCCGCAGATTATTGACCCCGCAGCCGATAACACACCAGACTCGCAAAGATCCCCTTCCCCCGACCGGGAGTTTTTCATGGCCGACACCGGCTCTGTGCGCCAGCCTCCCTTGAGTGCCACCGCACCCACCTGCTAAGATGCTCGCTTTTCGTCCCGAGGGATCATGCGAAATTGCCTGCTCTTTTTTTGTGTCCTGGCGCTGAGTTGTTTCGCGGTTACGCAACAGCCGGCAGTTCAATCACCTCCCGCCCAACCCACGCCGGCGCAACAGCCGTCCATGCCTTCCGCCTTTGGCGAAGATGTGAAGCCCGGCGATAATTCCCCTGAAGTCGGGCTGCGAAAAACATGGGAGTCCAAAATCGAAGCCGAATGGGAGGCCATCAAGAAAAAAGACAGGAAAGCTTACGGTGACTTGCTGGCCGATGATTATCAAGGCGTCGAGATCGACGGCAAGGGCGAGAGGAACAAGGTCCACGCCATAGATGAATTACTCGAATCGAATATTTTCAGCTATTCCCTGTGGGGTTTTAAGCTGATTCCGGCCGGTCCAGACGCAGTGATGCTCATCTACGAGGTAAACATGCTGTTCCCGCCGAAGTCCGAGGTGCGCTTCTCGAGGGTTTACATCAGTGAGCTTTGGTTGAAACGGGCGGGCCAGTGGAAGGAAGTGCACTATCAGGAAACGCACGTCAAGTAGGTTGCGCCCCTCCAACAAATTGCCTGCAACTGCCGCCCTCTTGGGACCATCGTAGTGTCGAGGAAAGGGTATATGAAGACCCTATGCATTGCGCTTTTGCTTTCCGCCGGCTT
>JASHRE010000543.1 GCA_030037515.1 Candidatus Sulfotelmatobacter sp. | reverse complement strand
CCTCACTCCAACGCCGTACAAGGCCCACGTCGTCAAGTAGGGCACTTCGCCGGAATCCCATTGCTTTCGGGCAATATTGACGCCTCGCAGTGGAGATACCGCCTCCCAACCGATACCGACACCAGCTTGATAGCAGAGATGGAAGAGCTCGAAACGGTGCTGGCCAGCAGGGCACGAGCCTTGGGTGTAGAGATCATGCGCGGGCGCGCAGTTGGGAGCAATGGATCTGCAGTTGCAGCCGCTGCCAGGCGGCCTGCTGTTCCTTCTGGCGCTCCGCCTGAATGATTCCTCAACTCCTGCGGGAGTTGGAGATTATGCGCTTCCCGAAATTCCGCGATGAGTGCCGGAATGACAGAAGGCATCCGGTTTCGCGGCACGAATGACTGGCAGGCTATTCCGAGCGCAAAGCTTGAGCGGGATCGGCGGCTGCGGCGCGCATAGCGGGGAAGGCCGAAGCGAGGAGCGCCAGCACCAGCATGAGGCTCACGCTCGCGACGTAAACAATCGGATTGGTGGCGCTGACTCCGAAGAGGAACGCGCCGACGAGGCGAGATACGGAAAGCGATCCCAAAACACCGAGAGCACAGCCGGTCACCGCGATTTTCGCGCCGGAGCCGAGCACAAGCCGCGCGATGTTGCCGCGCTGTGCGCCAAGGGCCACGCGTACGGCGATCTCTTGTGTGCGCTGTGAGGCGGTGAAGGCGATGACTGCGTAAATGCCCAGCGCCGCGAGCAGCAAAGCGGCCAGCGCGAATGCTGTGATGAGACCGGTATTGAAGCGGCGAGGCGCCTCTACGGTTGAGATGGCATCGGCCAAGGGTTGCACAGGATCGAGCGCGAGGCGCGGATCGATTCCGGCGACGACCGAGCGCAAAATCCGGATCATCTGCTCAGGCGGCAGCATGGAGCGGAGGGCGATCCAGCCCGTGGACAGGTCGACCATGCCAGTGACGCCGTTGCCCTCGATGATGGCAGGCTGCTCCATTGGGAAATACCATTGCTCACCTGCGGGCTGATCGGGGGCATCAATGCGGACGTCGGGCACAACTCCGACCACGATTGCCCAAGGCAGGGTGCGTTTGGGATTGCCAATGTGCAAACGCTTGCCGATGGGGTTCTGACCGGGCCATTCCTGTTTGGCCATGGATTGATCGACGATGCAGACGAGTGGCGCGTTGGATCGATCGCGCTCAGTGAAATGGCGGCCGGCGATGAGGGAAATACCGAGAGCTCGGAAATAGTCGCCATAAGTCTCGATAAACGGAGCAAACCTAAGCTTCCATCCGGCGATGGAGGCGCCTTCGATGGTGAAGCCGCCTCGCGCCCCGCCGCCGGTGTCTGGCAGAGTGTTGGCGAGACCGACGGCGACCGTCGCGGGTTGGGAACCGAGACGGTCGACGACCTCGCGATTGAAGTTGGCGATCAATGATTCGGTCGCATATTGCTGCCCCGGCAACTTGTATCCGGCGATGAGGACATGGTCGGGACGGAAGCCGGGATCGATGGCGAGCATCTGCTGATAGCTGCGCAGCAGGGCAAGCGAAACGGTGAGCAGGACGGCGGCGATGGCAATCTCTGCAACGACGAGAGATGAGCGGAGCCAGGTGTGACGCAGGCTACCGGTGCCCGAACGGGCGTCTTCCTTGAGGTTCTGAAGCAGGTTGGTGCGGACAGCAGCCCAAGCCGGAGCAAGGCTGCAGAGAACTCCGGTTACCACCGCGATGAGGAGAGCGAAAGCCGCAACGCCGGCATTGATGGAGATGGCGTTGATGCGTGGCATGGACTCGGGAAGGAGTGGCACGGTGGCGCGCACCGCAAATGCCGCCAGAGCCAGACCGAGGAGGCCACCGACGAGACTCAGTGCGAGGCCTTCGCTGACGCACTCGCGGAGAATGGTGCTCGCGTGAGCTCCGAGTGCGAGGCGAACTGCATGCTCACGGCGGCGGCGAATCGCGCGGACCAGCAGCAAGGTCGCTACATTGGCGCAGGCGATAAGCAGCACAATGCAGACGGCAAGGAACAGCGTGCGGAGCAGAGGGCGCATGCCGGCGACGATGGATTCGCGCAGGGGGAGAACATCCCCGCGGATGTGGATCGCGGCCAGCTCCGGGGGGAAATCGCGCATGACCTGCTGCGCGACCCGATTTGCGTCATGCGCGGCCTGCTGTACGGTGACACCGTCCTTCATGCGCGCGACCAGATGGATCCCCCATGCACCAGCGGATGGGGAAAGCTCATCGGCGGCGAAACTCATGGGCACCCACAGCTGCGCCTGGCCGACGCGGCCGGGAAGCAGCGGAAACTCGAAGCTATGCGGCATCACGCCAACGATCGTGTAGTTCCTTCGGTCGAGAGTGATCGTGGCTCCTGCGATGTGCGGATCCCGGTGAAAGCGATTGAGCCACAGTGCGTAGCTAATCAGTGCAACGGGTGCGTGTGCGTCGTCCTCCTGCTGAGTGAAGACGCGGCCGATCGTGGGAGCGATTCCGAGCGTGCGGAACACACCAGCGGTGAGGCGCGCGCCGTCCACTGACTCAGAGAGTGGGCCGCCGGAGAGCTCCCACGATGTCTTGACGTAGGCACCCATCGAGGAGAAAGTAAGCGCGACATGCTCGTAGGTGGCGACCTCTGAGGCGGTAACGCCTAGCTGTGGTCCATCACCGAGGCGGTCGCCCAAAAGGACCAGGCGTTGGGGATCACGAAACGGCAGTGGGCGCAAAAGTACGCCTTCAACGAGCGAGAAGATGGCGGTAGTTGCACCGATGCCCAGCGCGAGGGTAACGACGATGGTGAGGGAAAAGCTGGGCGCTTTCAGAAGCTGGCGGAGTGCGAGGCGAAAGTCGCGCATACGCAAGTATCCATGCTCGGCCAGAGCTGGCAAACGGATCTCCGGTTCTCCCCCGAACGCGAAGCATCAACTGACGGCAAATGTTCGCAGCCGCAGATCGTAAATGTCAAATCGCGCGAACAGGCCAGTGCGTTCACTGAGCGCGCATTACAGTGGTCGCGGCAGGATAGGTCCCCTTCTGACGGGCTTATCGCCATCAGCTCTGGAATTGTCGGCAAACCTTACCTTGGGATTACTTCAGAGTTGCCCGTAAGAACGAAGCCGCTCGCGCGGCGGACGCTGCCGCGTAGATGAAGTCGCCGCATCGGGCACTACGACAGCACCGCCATAGCCGGCCTGCCTGCAAAACCGATCGTGCTGATCGAGGTTACGGGCCTGGAGGCCACCCGCGCCCCGCTGTGATTCCTAAACTTCCGCGACAATATCTTGTGTTTTAAGCCGGTTACAAGCGAGTCGATCTTCCGCTACAGTTTCTATCGTTTCTCCTATTCGCCGGAGTTCCGCTGAAAACGGTATCAGTGGTATCAGTCCACTCGACTCGGTTCTAAAAACCCGCCATTTGCGCGATATCTACCAATTCGCCACGCGAGTGCGCCATCATCAACAGCCCGACGTTTCCCTCAGCGCGATCAATTAAGGGACTCGTCACATCGTGGAAGCCGCTTGCAGAAGTGGAGGCGCTAACTTCGCTGGTCCGAAATGCCTTTGCTCGACTAAACGGGCATCATCAACAATTACACTTCCGCTCCAGTTTGAGTCATGCGAGGGTGAGACCACACGCGAGCCGAAAAGGGGGAAACCTGCCATGTGTCCAGAATACCCGAGGCTGCCAGCGACTTTAAGGGCTAGAATAACTGGCCAGTTTGCCCTCGTAGGTTAGGAGTGCTCCCGATGCGATTGAAACGCCTCCTCGTTCGCATGGGCCTTCCGGTTCGAGTGCCGATCCTCGGCTACGGAGTTGCCGTATTCAGCACGATTCTCGCCTTAATTCCGGCCTTATTGCTGTCCGATGTCGTTGAAAGTAGACTAGCCGTTTTTGCGGTCGCGATAATGGTCAGTGCTTGGTATGGCGGTTGGAGGCCTGGTCTGGCAGCCACCGCGTTCGCTGTGACAGTATGTGCCTATTTCTCAGCCATTGCGGCACGGGCTCCAGTCGATTATGAAAAAGCCATCGTACATCTCACGCTGTTTGTGGTGGTCGCCCTGTTGATTTGTTGGTTCAATGCAGCGCTGCGCGCAGCCCAGTATAGCTTGCGTCAATCAGAGAGCAATTTTCGTTCGCTGGTCAACTATGCTCCCTACGGTATCTGCCGCTGCAACTCAGCGAGCATTCTGCTGGACGCTAATCTTGCACTCGTCAAGATTCTGGGCTACGGATCCAGTTCCGAACTAGCGGGCCACCATCTGGCTAATCTGTACGCCGACACTGAGCGGTGGTTCGATCTTGCTGACCACCTTCGTTCCCTGAAAGCATTCCACGGGTTGGTCGCCGAGTGGGTTCGCAGAAATGGGAGTTCGGTAATGGTCCGACTTTCTGGACGCGCCATACGCGGGCAAGCGAGTGGGATTTTCTTTGAACTCTTCATCGAAGATGTGACCGAGCAGCGTGAACTGGAACAGCAGCTACGGCAGGCGCAGAAGATGGAGGCGGTGGGGCGCCTCGCGGGAGGCATCGCTCACGACTTCAACAACCTGCTGATGGTGATCTCCGGGTATTGCGAGTTCCTCGCAGAACGGATCGGTTCTGGCTCAACCCTTCACACATCAGTCCAGGAGATTGCCAACGCCTCCGAGCGTGCCACTTCCCTTACGCGACAGCTACTTGCCTTCAGTCGTAAGCAGATGCTCGACCCGAAGGTGTTGAATTTGAATGCAATCTTGACCCGGAGCATTAAGATGCTCAGCCGGATGATCGGGGAGGACATTAACCTCGTCTTGAAAGAAGGATCGGAGATCGGGGCCGTGAAGGCCGATCCCGGTCAAATCGAGCAGGTCGTTATGAATCTCGCGGTGAATGCACGGGATGCGATGCCGCATGGTGGCAACCTGACTATCGAAACGTCCAATATCACGTGCGATGAGGTGTACGCTCGCCTGCACGCGTCGCTAACAATTGGCGAGTACGTGATGCTGACCATCAGTGATAACGGTGTGGGCATGGATCGGGATACCCAGTTGCATATCTTCGAACCCTTCTTCACCACTAAAGGGCCGAAGGGAACCGGACTGGGCCTCTCGACTGTATACGGCATCATTCAACAGAGCGGCGGACACATCCAAGTCTCAAGCGAACCCGGCAAGGGTACGACATTTAGGGTCTATTTGCCGCGCGCGGACTCTGCCGCACAAGCAGTGAGCCCCGAACCTATGGCTATCACTGCGAAGCCTAAGCAGGTTCTGGAAACAATTCTGCTGGTCGAAGACGAAAACAGCCTCCGAAACTTGTCTCGTCACTATCTTGAAAACCAAGGCTACACGGTGCTCGAAGCACCCGATGGCGCCGTTGCAATAACAATTTCAAATACGTATTCCGGGTTCATCCATCTGCTGTTGACCGACGTCATAATGCCGGGAGTGAATGGACGTGAACTGGCTCGACTCATCTGTGCCATGCGGCCGGAGACGAAGGTGCTGTACATGTCGGGCTATACCGAGCATGCCGTAGCGCACAACGGTATCCTGGAGGAAGGAATTGTCTTGCTTCAAAAGCCCTTTTCGCTGTCTACGCTGAGAGCTAAGGTCAGGGCAGAGCTCTCCTCCGTTTCCCGTGCGAAGCGTTTCAATTTTCACATCCCCCTGAAATACCGCCTCTCGGGGGAACGCGCCTGGAGAAAAGGGACCACGCAAAACATCAGCCGTTCGGGGATGCTGTTCCGAGCTGAGAAAGGTATCCCGCCTCAGGCCCAGCTAGAAATCAATCTGGTGTTGCCCGAGGAAATTAGTGGATTGTCGGCAGCTGAAGTCGTCTGCCGTTGCGAAGTTGTTCGTGCCCTGACTTCTGAGCCACCCACTATGAACGCGGTGCTTGCCGCGAAGATCCTTCGGTATGAATTCCCACAATGGGCACAGCAGCGTCCGGAATAACGGTACGGATGCAATCGCATCTTAACCAGCAGTCCAATAACTGGTAATCAGTCTCCCTAGGTGTAATGCTGTAGGCGAGTTGACGGATTTCCTTTCCCGTGCAGCCTCTTAAAAAAAATTAGCAGTTATTCACAGCGCGGAGCCGCACAAGGCGCAGACGAGGCATATACTTCGCCCGGCGTGAAACCTACGTCTTGGAGACCTCCCCCATGAAAAGAATAACCGAGGTGTTGCTCATGGCCTTGACACTGGTCGGAATGTATTGCGCAATTCCAAAAAGGTCTGACCGGATGGTCAATCCACGCATTGGAGCAGAACAGGTCGCATTAGTGGCTGATGGTAGCGACCCCATGCCCATATGTCGTGGAAGGGTCTGCAAGTAAACCGTTCGGGCAAAACTGAACAAAATCGGGTGGCCTCTACAAAAACCTTGCCGGGCCGCTAGAGGAGAAGTATGCTTCTGGGACTCGGGGTTCAGTAGCTATGAGCGGGATGATAATGTACGTGAGCTGGCTCGTCGGTCCAGTGCTGCAACTGACGCTTCTTATCTGCATGGTCCAGCGCAAGCTGCAGGTGATCTTTCCACGATTCTTTTCGTATGTCGTTTTCCAGATTCTGAAGACCGGAGTTCTCTTCGGGATATATCGCTACCGCCAAGAAAACTATTTCGACGCGTACTGGACCGGTAACGCGATCAGTGTCCTGTTGTCCGTTACCGTGATGGACGAAATATTGCACAATCTGCTAAAGCGATACGGAGGGATTCGGAGACTGACGGCCTTCGTGTTCAGGTGGGCGTGCGGGCTGCTGCTCTTGCTTTCAATTGCGGCTGCCTTATCGAGTCAGCAAACCGGTTCCGACAGGGTGATATCGGTGGTGCTGGCGTTTGATCGAAGCGTGCGCTTTATGCAGTGCGGACTCTTCCTGCTTTTGCTGATTCTTTGTCGGCTCCTGAGAAATTGCTGGCGTCAACACGTATTCGGAATCGCGCTCGGATTCGGAATCTTTGCTGGCATCGAGCTGTTACTGGTCAGCATCGTCATGTACTTCGGCGAAGGACTTGGCACCATCATTAGTTTGATCAAAAGTGCAGGATACAACGCCGTTACCCTTCTATGGGTCGTATACCTGCGTCGTCCCAGCGAATCGATAGCCGTGCTCAACTTGCGCCCTCAAGCAGACGCTCTGAAGTTGGCAGGGGCGCCCACTCCAGCGGGAGATAGTGAGTTCCTTTCAATGGTCGAGCAAGCTGTGGATCGCGTCCTGTCTCGTGGCTCGTGGCCCAGACCGTCCGTAAGAGGATCCCACATCCTCGGCCGCAAACCAGAGCGAGAAGAACATAATTGAAAGTTGCTCCACTAGGTGTCAATGGATGGTGCCAACCCCGACCCAAGCAGACACGAGCAGGAAATGGCCTCCTGCAGAAGGCGAAATCATCACGTTCAACTCCGCCAGTGGTTTAAGCACGGGTGTGGTCAAAGAGGTGAGATGGGGACTGGTCTGGCAAGATTTCATTCTTGAGGATGGTCGGGTGATTCCGGAGCACAAAATCTTGGATCACCCTGAACCGCCGGTTTGGCGAAATGTCGGGGAGGTCACCCAGGAGGAACGAGAGACATGGGAGAACCGGCTGGTTTCCATGGCCGAGGCCGGATTGGATCCCAGGGATCAGGAGCAGTCTTTTTGGGCCGAACTGAATCAGTATCTCGCGTTCACATATCTTCGGTTCAAGCAAGCTGGGCACCAACCGCCTAATCCTGAGTGATTGATGGCATTTCATTTAGCGTCGAATCGCGGACGGCAAAAAATGGGAGTACAAGACCGTGAGCCGATCTGATAAGGAGTCTGAGCACGAACGGGTGTGGAGTTTGCTTATGAAAGCTGGGTTTCTCGATATCCCACCCGATGAATTTGCAGACCGAATCAAAGAAGCAAAGCACGTTGTCATAGCAAGATTGAGCCAATTACTACAGGTGACAACCGACATTCGGGAACGTGAGTCCGCGGCGTACTCGCTCGCTACCTTAAAGAAATTGGAGACGATTGTCGGGGGAAGGGGGAAACGACGCAGTTCTGATTGAAGGGTCGCAAACTACAAGGGGCTTCAGCCCAATCGCGTTCATTACACTGGGTGGGAGCGCAGAAGTGGGAGGCAAAAGAACCCACTCCCCGGGCGCATTCTCGGCAAAGCGGACAGCGAGAGGCTTGTTCAGCCCGGTGGCTCTGTTCCTATCTGGTCGTTGACGGCACCTTGAATTCGCTGTTTGCAACCGAGGTATCGTTCGGTCGTCTAAATCGAGCCCGTAACCGCTTCCATCGCGGCTCGCGTACCGGTACTGACGATCACGTTGGTACCCCGCAACTGACGCGTGGTGCATTGTGAAGAGTGGCTTCGACGGTTTTCTGAGCTATGAAGCGTCCGCTGGCCAAAATGAACTCCGCTCCTGTTTGGCGGTAATTTGCCATGTACATCTCGTTCAGGCCCGATACCATCTTTCGCTTGCGGTCTCGAACGCCCGACAGGTGAATCGTCGAGCCGCCGTCCCTGATCCCAAACTCCTCGCTTCGGCGAAAGCAAGACGCAGCCTTGGCACTGTGGATGACGTTCTTGCTCGGCCCGTGCCGCCTCCGAGAATTACCAAGTCAAATTCTTCAGGCCTCGCGGACTGAGACGATGAAGGATTGAGATTGCTCTTCCTATGCACTCCTTATAGGGACTTCCTAGCCCGGCGACTTCCTGCGGAAGTCATTGCAGGTACGGAAACTTGGGCCTAAGCGCTTCGCCTTGGCTTCGCCCATTTCCTTAGAAGGCAAGTGTCGATCTCATCGACCACGGGGTTGAAGCCTTGCGGATAACGCGCTTAG
>JASHRE010000542.1 GCA_030037515.1 Candidatus Sulfotelmatobacter sp. | reverse complement strand
TGACTCTGGTTGTGGCATCGTGGCCGGTTACGTTCCCGCCCGCCACTCGACGAAGATCGATCCCATGCAGACCCTTCGACAGGAGTGGTCTGGCATTGGACGTAAGGTCTGTGGCCGGCGCAGACCTGATGTGAATGACCAGGCATTCCGGCAAACGGTCGCGCGTCGACCTGAAATCCCCACTAGCGATCATCGATCCCCAAGCGTCGGCGCCGCACAAGTGCGCGAGCTAGTCACTGTCGCAGAGTCAATCCGCTCAATACGGCTTGTTGCTTGGCGATCAGTTGGCGCACGCCTTGGCGAGCGAGCGCCAGCATCTTTTGTAGCTGCTGCTCGTCGAAAACCTGGTGCTCGGCTGTGGCTTGTACTTCCACAAGCTTGTGCCCCGCCGTCATGACGAAATTCATGTCCACGTCGGCGCGCGAGTCTTCTTCGTAGGCAAGGTCGAGAAGGATTTCGCCGTCAACCATTCCCACGCTCACCGCCGCGACAAAATCTTTGAGCGGAACCGAAGTCAACGTTCCAGCCTGCACTAACTTCTCAAGGGCGAGGCCGAGCGCAACGAACGCTCCGGTAACCGACGCGGTTCGGGTGCCGCCGTCGGCTTGAATGACGTCGCAATCAATCCAGATGGTCCGTTCCCCGAGTCGCGGCAGATCCGTCACTGCACGCAAACTCCGCCCGATCAGGCGTTGAATTTCGTGCGTGCGACCGCTGGGGCGCCCTTTTGCCACTTCGCGGGGTGTACGGGTCAGCGTAGAGCGGGGAAGCATGCTGTACTCGCTGGAAATCCATCCCTTGCCGGAATTGCGCAGAAATTGAGGCACCGCTTCTTCGATCGAGGCCGTGCAGATCACGCGCGTATGGCCGACTTCGATCAGCACCGAACCCTCGGCCGTGGTGATGAAGTCTGGAGTGATGGTGACAGGCCGGAGTTGCTCGGGGGCACGATTATCAGAGCGATAAAACATCAGCCGGATTGTAACTCATTCATCACCAAGCTGTTCCATCGGTTGACAACAGATATATCTAACGATATATTTATTGATAAATCAAACGAAGGCCTAGCGTCTTTGGCCATCTCACTGCGGATCGGTTAGCTGCGAATCGGAGTTCCGCGAATCGCTGAAAAGACGGCATGGCTTGTATCAAGGAGTGACTTTATGTACGGAAGATGTGGAAGTTGGTGGCGGAGCGGAATGGCTACACCGTTTGTGGGAGGCGGATTCCCCTGGGGGCGTGCCGGCCGATGGGGGCGCTTTTTTGGCTCGGGCGAAATTCGCCTCGCGTTGCTCTCCATGCTTGAAAGCGGACCGAAACACGGCTACGAGCTCATGAAAGAGCTTGAATCCAAATCGAACGGAGTATACAAGGCGAGCGCGGGGGCGATTTATCCAGCCTTGCAGCAACTGGAAGATGAAGGCTTGGTGACCTCGGATCAATCACAGGGAAAGCGCATCTATACGCTGACCGATGCCGGCAAAGCCGAGGTCCAGCGTGAGGCGGAAACCATCAAGCGGATATGGTATCGCGCTCAGGATGCCGGTAGCTGGTTGATCGGTCCCGAAGGTGCGGAGATGGCCCGTCCGGCCGCCGCCGTGATGAAGGCGGCGCTACGAGCTGCGCGCGCGCACTGGCATGATTCGGCAAAAATGAACAAACTTCGCGAAATTCTGGATCGCGCCAAGCAGGAAATTGAGGCGGTGGAAAAAAATTAGCCTGCAACAGCGTCCGATGTGCGTGCGTTCACGCAACGTTGTCCGGTGGCGCGCTGCTTTGCTTTTGTCGTATCTCACGAGGTGAGGGAGCTGGTTGGTTTGCAGAGAGCAGCAAAGACCTAGACTCCTCGCGCCGCTCGGAATACAAAGCGGCCTATTACACATCGGCCTGCGCACGCTCACGACGTTCTGCGAATTAAGATTCGGCCCGCGCATACACAGTTCTGCGGATTGTCTTGGATCAGGCCCTGTGGTACTCCTTCCTCCAGTCACATGAAAACTGTCAGCGAAGCTCGCTGAATCAAGGCGAGCTGGGCTGCGGTCCGTTGTTCCGTCTCTCTCGGCCCCTAGGGTTGTTAGTCTGAATTGCTCCCGGACGAACGATTCATTCGATTCGCGGCCGTCAATTCAGCAGGAGTGAGTTATGGAATCTACCCCGCTATCCAGGAAAATTCGTGTACTCGTTGCCGATACCTCTCGGCTTCACAGTCAATTATTAACCGATGCACTGCAACGGGATCCCGATCTCGTGGTAGTCGGCTGGGATCCGAATTCTTCGAGCTTGATTTCAACAGTCGGCGCGCAAGAGGTCGACGTTCTCGCGATTAGCTCCGGATTCGGCGGTCGATCGTCGGACCGGGAGAAGACGGTGCGCGACGTGCACTCGCGCTATCCGCAAACCAGGATCGTCGTGCTCCTCGATTCTCAGGACCCGCAACTGGTCACCGACGCTTTCCGGGCGGGAGCGCGAGGCGTCTTCGGCCGGGAAAGCTCGGTGGAAATGTTCCGCAAGTGCGTACGGAGCGTCAATCGCGGAGAGATCTGGGCCGATAACCGCGAAGTCTCGCTGGCCGTGAGTGCGCTGGCTTCGGTTCCTGTCATCCGGACGGTAGATTCCACGGGAGTCAACCTGCTTTCCAAGCGCGAGTTTGAGGTGGTCGAATGCGTAGTGCAGGGAATGACCAATCGAGAAATCGCTCAGCACCTGAGATTGAGCCAGCACACGGTCAAGAACTATCTGTTCCGGGTTTTCGACAAGTTGGGCGTATCTAGCCGAGTTGAACTTCTGTTCATGACGATTGGCCGCTCCGCCGATTTTGCGAACCCGAATCACCAGCCCTTGTTCGACCATGTTTGGCGGCAAATTTTCACATGCGGCACGCACGACAGCGAAACCGTCGCGCTCCTGGAGAAGGCCGCCGACGAAGGAGGGACCGCTGCACAGGTCTCCCTGGCTCAGGCTCTTGCGGCGCGGGGTGAAACGCATGAACTGGCCGACGCCTACATGTGGTTGCTGATCGCCGGTGAGCAGGCGCGTCAGGAGCGGGTGCAACTGGCGAAAAGATTGAGTCCGCAGCAGATTGAAGAGGCTGAGCGGAAAGCGGCCTTGCGGTCCACCCGCATAAAACAGACGGTCCCGCCGAGGTTTGTGGCCAGCTTACCTGCAACCGAAGCCGACCCGTACGAGCAACGGCAAGCCGCGTTGCTGTCGAATGCGTCCGAAGCGTCAAGACCGGCATCGCGTGTGAACGAAACGGGGGGTGACGCGCGTAAGAAATCTGTCGCCGGCTCCCCTGCGCCGTCCGATCACATCCTTAGATACGGATCGGCATAATATCCCGAGATGTGGACCGGCACAGGTTTCCCGCCAAAGAGCGAGGGATCAGGAAGTTCCGCGAGCTGAGGAATCGGCGCATCATCGCTTCGAAGCTATGGCCATCCGCACGATTTTGCAATGCGATCGGGGACAATAGGCTGCAAGAC
>JASHRE010000541.1 GCA_030037515.1 Candidatus Sulfotelmatobacter sp. | reverse complement strand
GCGGCGGATTTGGCGGCGGTGGTGGTGGCGGCGGATTGGGCGCTGGCGGCACCGGAGGCGGGAGTGGACCTGCAGTCGCCGGTGGCGGCGGAGGGTTCGCCGGAGCTCCGGGTGGTCATAGCGTCCCGACTAGCGCAGGCCCCGCAGGTTTCGGAGCCGCAACCGGAGCCGCTCCCGCGTGGACGGGAGCCGTAGTTCCTCTGCAGGAACGGGAAGTCATTCAAGCCATCCGCATTCTGACTCGCTTTGGTCAAGTGCAGCAGGACCCTTCGATTAAAGAAGAAGAACTGCAGAAGGAGCTTAGAGAGACAGATCCAAATACGCGGCTCAATCTGCATCAATTGCTCGGCAGTCTGGCGGCGCGCGCAACCGAAGAGAAGGACGATACACCACTTCTGATGAAAGCCGCTGAGCATATGGCGATCCGCTTCGCGCTTGAGCGTTACCAAAAGGGTGAAGTCAAGGTCAACGCCGTGCATCAGATGATGGAGCACATGAGCCGGCAGATGGACTCTTTGCGCCAAATTCTCAGGATGCAGGAAGAAAAAATGAGCAAGGCGGGCATTCTGGTCGAGTCGCACGCCGACATTCTCGACCGTATGTTCTGGGCTGAAGTGCCGGAGTCGGGCAAGAAGAGTGTGCTGATGTCGCACGAAGCGCCCTGTGTTCCACCACGCAACGTCCGGCAATTCATCGAGGTGCTGCTCGAACGCGACGACACCAAAACTGCCGCTGAAATCTTGAACAACTACTCCAGCTGTCTGAGCGCGAAAGACGTTGAGCCGCGACGCAAGACCGCCATCGGCTTGAGCCAACTCGCCGATCTGTATGCGCGCCTGGGTGGTCAGCCCATGGCGCAAGCCGTCCATAAGCTGAGCGAGCAACTGATTAACGATAAAGATGCCGAACTGCAGAGCCTGCTGAGCGCGGCATTCGTCCGCCTCAGCCAGGAAGCCAGCGCCGCCAAGAACTACACCGCCGTCAACGAAGTCTGCGCCGGAATGGAATCGATCAGCGTCGAGCGGCCGGTGCTCATGAGCGATCTTCGCCCTCGCGTCGGCGTCGAGAATCGCCTTCCCGAGTTTCTCGAAGAAGCTCTGCGGCTCGAGCCCGTTCCGGCGGAACTGTTATCGGTGCTGCGCCGGACTTCGCAGGCCGGGGCCGAGCACATGGCCGACCGCTTCTTCCGCTGCATGCGCCGTGACGAGTGCGATCGCATGATCGAACTGGTCAAGCAGCTTGGCTCTCCGGTGCTGGCGCAGCTGCGCGAAATCCTACGCACGGGTCAGCCGCGGCAGGCTGCCGGCGTAGTCGGTCTGTTGAGCCGTCTCGATGTAGCCACGCTGCTCGAACTGCTACCCGCACGCTTGCCGGAATGGAATCGCTTCTACCACGATGTCGTGGTGCGCCAGATCGCCTATGGCGCTGCCCCCGACCGCGGACGCACCCTGCTCGAATTGGCGGAAGTCCTCGACCCGTTGGTGTTGCCTGAAGCGGTGGATGAAATTGGCATGAGCAGCGATGTCACAGCTGCTCCCCCGCTGGTCGCGATGGCGCGCCCCGGAGACTCCGCATCGCGTTCGCCATTCGTGCAACTCAAGGCCATCGAATCGCTCGGGCGTTTAAAAGATCCGGAAGCGGTTTCCACCCTGCGCGAGATTCTGGAAGCGAAGAAAACGTTCGGATACGTTCACCACAAAGAGCTGCGTATTGCCGCGGCCCAGGCCTTGTCCAAGACCGATCCCAGGTACAGCTCGCAGGTCATGACCGATAGTGGCTTTGAACCTTCCGAATTGGCTATCGCCGCCCTCGATGCTGCGCCCGCCTGCCCCTGGGTGCGTCAGCGCCGTTATGAGCGGATGGTGCTGGCCAAGACCGTCGCCGCGACGATCGGCAGTTCCTGGGGGAGATCCAAAATCATGATTCGCGAATTGAGTCTTGGCGGCGGCATGGGAACGAAAGAAGACAATCTGCGCATCGGGAGCGAAGCCGATCTGGAAATCTCTCTCGGTATGCGCTCGAAAATCCGAGCTCACGTGCTGCTCCGCCGGGCCCGCGTCAACGAAGTGGGGTTCGAAATCGTCAGTACCGATCTCGAGAGCCGCTATCGTCTTCGCCGCATTCTCGTCGAAGCCCTCAATCACACCCCCCAGAACAAAAATCAGGAATGGGGTGGCGAGCGCAAGGTCTAACAGTCAAGTTTTTCAAAGTTTCACGTTTGGAGGTTTCAAGACACCACGGGGTTGTTGGCTGGCCAGGTGTGATTAGGAAAAAGCCTCCATTCTCATGGAGGCTTTCTCGCTGCTGCTTCGATCTGAAACTCTGAAACGTGAAAGCCTGAAACCTGCTATTTCACCTTGGCGAAAATAATCACCAGCGTGTACAGCGCAAGTGACTCAATCAGCGCCAGACCGAGAATCAGCGCCAGAGTGATACCGGGACGGGCCGCAGGATTGCGTGCCAGTCCTTCAGCCGCGGCCGCCGTCGCTCTGCCTTGCGCCAGAGCGCAGATGCCTGAAGCAAACGCCATCGAGAATCCGGCGGCGATATCGGCCCACATGACGTTGGAACCCCCGCCCTGCGCGAAAGCCGGCATCGCAAACGCCAGCGCCGACAGGACCATGAAGAGTTTACTTAAGGTGCGCATCGTGTTTCTCCTTTTTCCGTTCCATGAATTGCCGCTAGTGGGTGGTTGACGTCATCCCTTACAGACGCCCTCACGCTGGCGGCTTGAAAAGCCAGTTCTCAGTTTCCCGGTTCCCAGCAAAACCCCCTATTTCCATGGGAACACCTTGCCGCATCCGCGAAATGCTTCAGAACTGGACAACTGAGAACTCGTTTCAATGCTCTTCCCCAACCGCTCCCTGCAAATACACGATCGTCAGAAGCACGAAAATGTAGGTTTGCAATAACGAGACGAAGATGTGCAACCCCAAGAAAGCGATCGGTATGGCGAGGGGTATGAGTGAAAAGAAAACCAAAGTGACCATGTCGCCCGCAAACATGTTCGCGTAAAGACGAATTGTCAACGAAAGCACGCGCGCAACATGGCTGATGATCTCGATCGGAAGCATGAGCCAAGCAAGCCACCAGAAGGGGCCGGTAAAGCGCTTGAGGTACGCGATTCCTGACTGTCGGAAGCCTTGGGTCTGGTAGTAGAAGAAGGCGCAGATCGCGCATCCCAGCGGTACCACCGCCAAGGCTGTCGGCGACTCGAAGCCTGGGATAAGGCCGATCAAATTGCAAAACAGAATAAAGTACAGCAGT
>JASHRE010000540.1 GCA_030037515.1 Candidatus Sulfotelmatobacter sp. | reverse complement strand
CGCGATTGATCCGCCACGGAAAATTTCGACGGGATGGAACTCTCGTACCTCGGAGATCCCCAATTTCCACACCGCCTTTCTCATCTCGATGAAAGGAACATCGTCTGCGAAAATGAACGAGAAATCCCGCTCGACCGCCGGAAATTTCGGCAAGGGATGAAACTTTACCGGCCGCAGTCCCAAGGCGAAAAGCCGATCGAGATCGAACTCAGCAATAAACCCATTCTGACGCAGCCTGCGGGCCGCCGCTACTTCGGGATGAACCTCGCCAAACTGCGCCACAGGAGCAGCATTGACGAGGGCACGCGCCGAACGACCGGGATGAAAGTGTTCGGCAACATTGCGGTCATAGGAGACTTCGCCCTCGAACAACGAAAGCAAATTCTCTACATCGCCCTTGAATGCGCGAAACGTCTCGACGGCTCCCGCCTGCGCGCTCTTGCTTACATCAAGCGCGCCCGCCAGCGGCAACGAATTGCGTAACGCCTCCTCTGTTGCGCCCAGGCAGCCGCGTTTTGGCTCTTCGTGTTCGCCATTCCGCGAAAGATATATGCCGCCCATCTCAAACAGGCGGGCGTCCGGTACATCGCGATTCAAGTTCCAGGCGAGCATGTCGAGCATGCCAGGAATGAGCGATGTTCGCATGACGCTGGCTTCTTCGCTGAGCGGATTCTCCAGTTCCAGGACTTGCGTCTGCGGAGAGAGCGAAAAGAATCTCTCCGCGTTCGCATTCGAGATAAACGTCAGCGAAATCGCTTCGTTATAGCCGAGAGCCAAGGCGCGCTCGCGGAAAGCCTGATCCATCGCGGCATGCGGTGGTTCGACCACCGCACCGCTGTAAGTAGGCAAAGTGTTTTGGAACTTGTCGTATCCATGCAGACGCGCGACTTCTTCGATCAAGTCGATTTCGCGCTCCACATCGAGTCGCCAACTCGGAATCTGCACCCAGAATTGGGCATCGCCTTGACCTTCAGGAACGAGAGTGAAACCGAGACGCTTCAACAAACGGAAAATTTGCCCGGCATCAAGGTTGCCGCCGAGAATGCGGTGAACCTCGGAGACGTGCAGGAGCACCGGAGCTTGGTCCATCTTCCTGGAGATCACGTCGACGACGTCGCCGACGAGCCCGCCGCCACCGGATTGCAAAATCATCTTCGCGACCAGATGGCAGGAAAGGATCGTCGAGTCGAAATCCGCGCCCCGTTCGAAACGATGGGAGGCGTCGGTGTGAAGGCCGTGACGGCGGGACATTTTCCGCACGGTGAGCGGATCCCACCACGCCGACTCGATCACGATGTTGCGCGTTTTCTCGGTGATCATCGTGTCGTAACCGCCCATCACTCCGGCGAGACCGACGGGTCTTTTCGCGTCGCAGACGACCAGATCCTCAGTTGTGAGTTTGCGAACCACGCCATCGAGAGTTCTCAGGATTTCGCCGTCACGCGCCTTGCGGACGATGATTCTTCCGCCGTCGAGCAAATCGGCGTCGAAGACGTGCGTGGGCTTTCCGATTTCCCAGAGGACATAGTTGGTGGCGTCAACCGCGTTAGAAATGGGCCGCTGATCGAGCAATTGCAGGCGGCGCGTAATTTTTTCGGGCGACGGTACGATGTGCGTATTGCGAATGACCCTCGCCGTGAAACGCGGACAGAGATCCGGTTCTTCCACGGTGATCGGAAAGGAAGCCCGGTCAGCGGCTAAAGCCGAGACGCCCGTGGCTGCCGATGGAACGGCCGAAGCCGCGCCCTTCCCAAGCTGCTTTAGCGGCAAGTCGTAGATCGCGGCAGCCTCGCGCGCGACGCCGTAATGATTCATTGCGTCGGGACGATTCGTGCCGATCTCCATTTCGAAGACTGTGTCGGAGCCGCGGCCCTCGATGCCCTCGACACCGAGACCGACGTCGGTCAAATCTTCGGCGAGCCGACGATCGTCGGCGGAGAGGTCAACGAAGTCGCGAATCCAGTTGGCGGAGAGTTTCATTGGTGTTGGAAAAACGTAATCTCGGAATCAAGCAGTTCCAGATCGTCTTGTTCGGGAAAAGAAACCCTGATCCTACCAACCGGAACATCGTGCGCCCGTTTCACCTGCCAAATCTGTTTCATGAGCCTTGCGACATAGAGAACCAGTTCTCTTGTTGGCAGGTCCGTGCCAAACAACAAATGAAGCACGCGCTGACGATTCATGGTAGTTTCAGCGACTCTCTTGTGGCCCTCAGCACTGTTTAAAAACGCTTGATATCTGGCCTGCTCTACCGAATCCCCCAGGAGAATGCAACCATCGCGCTCGACAAAATTCGGGCGCAACCGACCAGAATTTTGTGGTTCGCGGCGCAGCCGATCCAGCTGTCAACGTCGATTCCTTTCCGGTTATTCCAGTACTTCATTTCTGGAATGAGCTTGCCGAAATCAACATTCTTCGCGGAACCCGGCAAGCGCCTCCTCCAACATTTTCGTGGCGCGGGGCGCCCGCGCCACACCACACTATCCAAACAGCCGCAAAAATCTAACGTCACCCTGAAAAAACAGTTGAATGTCGTCGACGCCGTACTTCAGCAGCGCGAGGCGGTCGACGCCCATACCGAAGGCGAATCCGGAAACTTTTTGGGGGTCGTATCCGTTATCCCTCACGAACTCGAACACGTTGGGATCGACCATGCCGCAGCCGAGCACTTCGATCCATCCGGTCTGCTTGCACGGACGGCACGGATCGGCTCCGCGCTTGCCACTTCCGCCGCAGATAAAGCAAGAAACATACAGCTCCGCGCTTGGCTCGGTGAACGGGAAGAAGGCCGGCCGAAAGTGCGTTTTCACGCTTGATCCGAACAGCGCTTTCATGGCGTGATCGAGCGTGCCCTTCAGATCGCCGAAGGTGATCTTTGTGTCGACGGCGAGGCCTTCGATTTGATGAAACATGGGTGAGTGGCTCGCGTCCAGCGGATCGTTGCGATGCACCTTGCCCGGAATCACGATGCGAATCGGCGGACGCATTGCTTCCATGGTGCGAATCTGCACGGGTGATGTGTGCGTGCGAAGCAGCAGACGCTCGCGCTGCGGCTTCGATTGCTGGCCGGCGATGAACAGCGTGTCTTGCGTGTCGCGTGCCGGATGATTGGGCGGAAAGTTGAGCGCTTCGAAGTTGTAGTAATCGGTCTCGACGACAGGACCTTGAGCGACTGAGTATCCGAGTTTTTGAAAAACCCCGACGATCTCGTTCGAAGTCTTAACCACGGGATGCTCGGCGCCAATCGGGCGACGAATGCCAGGAAGCGTGATGTCGACGGGAGAGCCGAGATCAACTGCGACGAAACCACCATATTGCGGTGCTGGGGATCGTTGCAGGAGCAATTGGTTTTGGGCGACCTCCACCTGCGCCTCCACGTGTCTCTTAAGCCAGTTGACCTTCTGCCCAACTATGGGCTTTGCCGCCTTCGGCGAGGCCTTCAACCAAGAATCATTGATTTGGGTCAGGATTCCGTTCTTACGTGCCATCCATCGATCGCGGAAGGATTTCAGATCTGCGTCGCTATGGACTTGAGCTCTCTCCGCAGCACACGCCTCGGCGCAGTCATTCACCGCTTTCTGCAGTGTCTCCGGAGAATAGTCGGTTAGTTTGGCAACGGTGTAGGGCACGGGCCTTTCTTCATGCTAAAGAATGTCTATGTAGGCACAGCCGCCCTCGGCTGTCCAGTCGGCTCGAAGAGCCGATCAATTCAGACTTCATTGGAAAGATGTCGTGGAGTCCCGTGCGATGGGAGCAGCTTCGCCCGGCAGAGCAGCCGAGGGCTGTCCCTACATAGGTTTCCACG
>JASHRE010000539.1 GCA_030037515.1 Candidatus Sulfotelmatobacter sp. | reverse complement strand
CAGATTCTGGCCTGTGAAACTGTGCGCTCTCCACTTTATCGCTGTGCATCTCTGGGATAAAAGGCTGAAAGCCCAAAATCGTCATACGCCGTAGGAGTTCCTTCCCATAAGAGGTACCGTCAACCTCATCGCGCGGAGACTGAACTAGGATCAGACTGTCGCGAGGGCCAAGAAACAGCAGCGCATCAGCTTTATCTTTCAGTTTCAGAGGGGGATCGATGCTTTCAGTCCCTCCCGAGATGACTGGTATCGCCTGCAACTCACCAACCCAGTTTCCCTTCAACAACGCAATCGAAGGCGCTGGCCAGGAATCGAATCGCCGATCCAGGTCGTCATAGCCATCAACCGCATTCGTCCCGGCCAGGATCAGGAAAGTCTTTGCCCCCGCCCGCCGCAGTTCTGGTTCAATGTAACCGTCTCCCTGCTCTCGCAGAAAATGGGCTGAGCCCGCGATCAGGAAGGCGCGGTGGTGTTTGGCGAGTACTTCATCCTTTACGACCTGCGCATACCACTGGTCGCGGTGTCCCAGGAAGGGACCGACATCGTTCTTGGTTTTTATTTTGTCCCAATTGATGTAGGGATCTCCACAAAGAACGCGCATCTGGTGCTTGCCATGGCGGCGAATGTTCGTTTCGCGAACGGTTTTGTACAAGTCTCCGTAGATCGGTGGCGGAGGCCCAAGAGCTAGTGTGTTATGCCAGGCCTGCTGCACCTCTTCGATCGGGACTGCTTCGCCCGCAATATATCGGTCCACAGAATTCTGATATAGCGAATTTCCCAGTTCCATCACGACGTCGTCAACCCGATCGGCGAAGTCAGGGTTAGCGACCAGCGATTGCAGCCATTCGTATTCCTGTTTATTGTTGTGGATCTCACCCAACATCACGATATCGTGCGTCTCGAATGCTTCGAGGACAGCTGCGGTCGCGTTCCTAGGGCTCGGACCCGCCTGGGCAGAACATAATGAAGCGGACGCAAACAAGAGTGCTGACAACGCCGGTATGGGACGTACCTTCATCTGCAATCACACGGATAGCGCCTTGTGAGTCTGCGACTAAAGACACCAGCCGCGTGGCGCAGGTTCCCGGCGGTCCTATTTTCGCTGTGCAGATCGATTAGGCGATTTCGCTCATCTTCCCGGCGGGGCCCGAGTATTTGCTCACCGAGTCATACATCGACTACCGATTTACCGATAGCTTTCCCGGCGCGGTCGTTCATATGCGGAAGAGTGGCGGTGAAGCTCCAACACTGCTAACCAAGGATGCAGCGGAGAACTCGACGCGTTAGGTTCCGGTCCTTGAGAGACAATCCATGCGTACAGCCGACGCAGGAACTGCCCCTTTAGGCAAATAGGATTCAATCGAGCGGGGTCGAAGGTCATCTCCGCGGCGGTTTGATGCCATGAGTGCGGTTTGGAACCTCGGGGGTGATGTTACGGATCGATTTCAAGAGGCGATCTACAGCGTCTCGGATGGATTTCAGGTTTCCGGGATTAGTGCGCGCGTCTGGGCTCAAGCGAGGGGCCAATGCCTCCATGCCGAAGAGCGCACGAATCAGCTTGGGATGAAGGATGTCCCGAAGCAGCGTGTGAGCAGCATTGTCGCTGCCCTTCTCCGATAACGCAAAAACCTCCCGGAGATACTCACTGATTCTCTGCTGTACCTGCGTAAATAGCACGTCGAAATATTCAGCAGCCTGATCGGGAAAGCGTTCAGCCTCCGATGTGCTGATGCGCATCATGCGAACTTGTGACTGGTACAGCAGTACATCGAGGTATCGCCCACAGAATAGCGTCAGCGCCTCCGCGGGATCTTCCGAAAGGCTTCGGGGCCGCTGCAGGCGTTCGAGGAAAAGCCCGCGAACCAGGTTGATGACAGCAAGGAACAGCCTTTCTTTGTTCTCGAAATACGCATAGAGAGAACGCTTCGAAGTTGCTGCCCTGCTCGCAACTGCGTCCATCGTCGTTCTTTCGAACCCCATTTCCAGGAACACATCTTTAGCGGCAAAAAGAATATGTTCGCGAAGATCGTCACCTCGTCTTGCCATCTTCTGCACTCCCCAATTCGATTTTGATTGCAGTCTGCTGGATAAAGCCAGGTACTACGAATCATCCGCGATCAGCGTACATGCGCGCCACGACGCGAAGGCGGCCTATCGATCGCCGGCTCTCTTATTTAAGTATACGATACTGTACCGTATATCAATTTAATCAATTAAGTTGTAGATAATACAAGCAATAATGAAGTAGAAAAAATAAGCATGGATATTTTGTATCCGGTACAGTACCGTTTACATCAATAGGAATGCAACTGGTTCACTCAAACCAGAAACCACCGAAAAAGGAGTACACCATGATCGTCATCACCACGCCTTCGGGCGATATCGGACACCAGGTTTTGGAGAACCTGCTCCCCAGTAACGAGCAGATTCGCGTCATCGTACGCGACCCTTCGCGCATTCCGGCGGAAGTTCGCAGTCGAATTCAGATCGTGCAGGGTTCCCATGGAGATGCAAGTATCTGCAACACTGCCTTCGCCGGCGCAGACGCACTGTTCTGGGTGCTCCCTCCCGACTTTGCGGCAAATAGCGTCGAAGCTGCATATCTAGACTTCAGCCGCCCCGCCTGTGAGGCCATTCGAAAGAGGGGAGTAAAGCAAGTCGTCATAGTGTCTGCCCTCGGTCGCGGTACACCACAAGCAAAGAACGCAGGGCTGGTGACCGCTTCGCTCGCGATGGGTGACTTGTTCGCAAGCACCGGAGTTAATCTTCGGGTGTTGACGATGCCTTCGTTCATGGACAATCTGCTCAACCAGGCGGAAGCCATTAAGACTCGCGGCATGATCTTCTCGCCAATCTCCGGCGATCGCAAACTCCCCACCTGCGCTACGCGTGACATTGCCGCGGCCGCCGCAAAACTGTTGCTGGATCGGACCTGGACTGGACAGAAGGAGGTTCCGGTTCTCGGCCCTGAGGATCTGTCGTTTAAGGACATCGCGCAAATCATCTCCGAGGTTCTGGGTAAGCCAGTCCAGTTTCAGCAGATATCCGGGGAAGCATTCAAATCCCGCCTTATGGGATTCGGCATGTCGGACGCCATGGCGCAGGGGATGCTCGACATGATGGTGGCCAAGAACGACGGCCTTGATAACGCGGAGCCTCGCACTCCACAAGCCAGCTCGCCCACCACATTCCGTGATTGGTGCGAAGAAGTACTCGAACCGGTGTGCAGTCCCCAAGAAGCGAACACGAAGTAGCTGGAGGTAATCTATGCTCAACGAAGTCATATTCCTGCCACCCTCGTTGGCAGGGATGAAGGGCAAACCGAAACTGACCTTCTAAGAAGAGACGGGAGATCCCGGCCTGGCCAGCCAGGAATCTCTCGAAGCTACGTTCTGAGCTAAGCATAGAGTGCCAGGCTGCTGCTGTTCGCATGTCCTGCGCTTCTTCGAACTCGGCGTCGCTGCCCTTGAGGTAAGCGAGCGTTACGTCCGGTTTTGAGACTCAGACGTGCGTTTTAGTGAACACCGAATCCGGCAACGGAGAGCAGAAACAGCAGGGAAATCAGGATAATTCCAGTCTGACAATGCAATTTCGTGGCGTTACTTGCGGTACCATGAAAGACCTGTGGGGTATGACGCTTCCTCTTGCCGCGCCGCAGAGGAAGACAATCGCGCGGACCGCCAAGGGTTAGTCGTACTAAAATCCGCTGCCTCGAGCTTCATCGCTTTCGAATCGTGACACGTCCTCTAATGCAAATTAGAGTAACGATCTGAACCCGGGCAGAAGGAGACGGGACAGATGAAAGCATCCATCTTGTTCGGGGCGAGCTGGGAGAACGATTCCGTAGAGGTGCTGTGGCGCGAGTCCGGACGTGTTTTCTGCAGACTGTGGCGGAATGAAGTTGAGGGTGAGAAGCACGCGTTCATACCCGTCCCGGCCGGTGGCGAGCATCCGACTCTGGAGAGCGTCAATCGCCTCGCGCACGAACACGAACTGAAGAGCTACCTAGACTGCGCTTGGGCATTGCGGCCGCTGGAATTGGTGCGCGAGCGCGGACAGACCATTCTAGTGGTCGATTACACGGGAGGCGAGCCGCTCGATCGCCTCCTCCGGAAACCGATGGAGATCGGATAGTTCCTTCGACTCTCGGTGGCCTTGTCTAGCGCAGTCGGTCAGATGCACGGACGAGGGTTGATCCACAAAGACATCAAACCCGCAAACGTCCTTATAGACTCCGCAACTGGTCAGGTCCGTCTCACCGGCTTCGGTATCGCATCTCGCCTTCCACGCGAGCGTCAAGCGCCTGAACCCCCAGAGGTCATCGCTGGAACACTCGCCTACATGGCGCCCGAGCAGACGGGACGAGTGAATCGCTCTATTGATTCCCGGAGCGACCTGTACTCACTTGGCGTCACGCTCGAGAACAGGTGCTAAAGATTGTGTTGGTATTGGTGGGCTTGATTTTCTTATTTGCGGTTTACCCGTTGATAATGTTTCTCTGGCCGAGCGGCTGGCGGTGGCAGCCAAATCAGCCCGAGTACGAGCAAATGATCCTGGGCGTCTGCGCCACGCTTG
>JASHRE010000538.1 GCA_030037515.1 Candidatus Sulfotelmatobacter sp. | reverse complement strand
GCAAATGCGCAGCCATAAGATCGACTACACCGATATCACCCAACCCGATCAGCAGAACAATCCCGACCACATTGTGATCAAAGGCGCGCAGGCCAGCGCGCGCAGCGATTTGCTCAGCATCATGCAAGATCATTTGCCCGACTACGAAATTACAGGCGGGCCGGACAACAGCTGGAACGTCTCGATGAAGCCGCAGGCGCTTACGGAGCTAAAAAGCAAGGCCGTTCAGCAGGCGATTGAGACCATCCGTAACCGCATTGACCAGTTGGGCGTCGTCGACCCTACCATCCAGGAGCATGGGCTGGGCGCTTATCAGATCCTGGTGCAATTACCCGGCGTGGACGACCCCCAGCGCGTGAAAGACATCATGCAGTCGACGGCCATGCTGGAAATCAAGCAATCGCTGGGCGGGCCGTATCCGAGCGAGCAAGCGGCCATACAGTCCCAGCCTTCGGGAGTTCTGCCGCCGGATGCGATGCTGCTTCAGGGACACGCGCAACCGGGTCAAGAAGGGGAAGCGTGGTATCTGGTGTCTCGCGTTTCCGCGGTGAGCGGCAAAGACTTGCGCGATGCGCAGCCCAGCCGCGACCAGAATGGGCAGCCGAGCGTGAGTTTCACGCTGACGGGCGAAGGCGGACAGCGGTTCTACAATTTCACTTCCGCACACGTCGGCGACAGCCTCGCGGTTGTGCTCGATAACAAGGTCCAGGAAGTCGCAAATATCAGGGAGCCGATTCGCGATCGCGGGGAGATTTCTGGCGGCAGCATGAGCGAGCAGCAGTCCAAGGATCTTTCCATGATTCTGCGCTCGGGCGCTTTGCCGGCGGGCATTAAGTATCTGGAAGAGCGCACGGTGGGACCTTCGCTCGGCGCCGATTCGATTCGGGCTGGCGTAACGGCGTCGATTGTCGGCATGGTCGCGGTGTTGATCTTCATGTTGATTTATTATCGTGGCGCGGGCATTAACGCCAATGTCGCGCTGATTCTCAACCTGATCATCCTGCTGGGTTTCATGGGTTATTTCGGCGCAGTGCTGACTCTCCCAGGAATTGCGGGCGTGATCCTCACGGTCGGCATGGGTGTCGATTCGAACGTGCTGATCTTCGAGCGCATCCGCGAGGAATTGCGCAATGGCAAGACGCCGCCTTCGGCGGTGGATCAGGGTTTCAGCCACGCCTTGACGACGATCATCGATACGCACGTGACCACGATTGTTTCGGCGGCGATTCTGTTCATGTTCGGAACCGGACCGGTCAAAGGATTCGCCGTGACGCTGACGTTTGGCCTGCTGGCGAACCTGTTCACGGCGGTGTGGGTCTCGCGGGTGATCTTCGACTGGGTGCTGAGCCACAAGCAGCGTGGAGAAGCCTTGAGTATCTAGAAAACAGTTTCGAGGTTACGCGTTTGAAGGTTTCGAGTTGGTGAGTTCCGAGTTCTGCAAACCTTGAAACGTTGAAACCTGAAACTTTAGAACCTGGAGTTCGACTTGGAGTTCTTTCACGACGTCAACATAGATTTTCTGGGCAAGAAGTGGTATTTCCTCGCCTTTTCGCTGATCTTCAGCATCGCGGGTGTGTGCTCGATGTTGTTCTGGCACGGTATTCCGTGGGGCCTTGATTTCCGTGGTGGCACGCAGGTGGAGGTCAAGTTTTCTCACAAGCCGAACGACAACGCCATTCGATCCGCGATGGATCACGCGGGTTTACATGATGCCAAGATCCAAGGCTTCACCGGGCAAGGCGTCCAAAATGAGGTTCTCATCGATCTCGACGTCCGCGAGACCAGCCAGGCCGCGCTGGATCAAGGCAAGGACAAAATCATCAACGCGCTCGAGACCAACGCGCCCGAGGGCAAGCAAGACCTGAACAACGCGAGCGGGCAAACGATCAAGAACTACTTGATCGACAAAGATCCACTCCGCTTAGGCAGCGAAGCCGATCAGAAGTACGGATCCGTCGCCCAGCAAATTGTCGATTATCGCAATAACACTCTGGGTGGGGTGCTCAATTCCCTCGATCAGCTAAACGGCGTGGTCGATCCGGCGGTTGCGGCCTCGCTGAAAGATGGATTCTTTCTGTCGGATTTCGGTGTGCGCAATGTGGCGATTGTTGGTCCGGAAGTGGGCAGGCAGCTAACCCATCAGGCCGAATTGGCCACGCTTTACTCTCTGGCCGGGATGTTGGTGTATTTGGGCTTTCGTTTTGAATGGATCTATGGCGTCGCCGCCGTGATCACAGTATTCCACGACACTTTGATCACTGTTGGGGCTTTCTCGCTGACCAACACGCCGATTACTCTGACCGTGATCGCGGCGATTCTAACGCTGATTGGTTACTCCAATAACGACACGATCGTGGTCTTTGACCGCATCCGGGAAAACATTAAGCTGATGCGGCGCGAAAAGCTGTCGGTGGTCGTTAATCGCGCCATCAATCAGACTTTAAGCAGAACTATCTTGACAGCGGGCCTAACCTTCCTTACCGTACTGGCACTCTTTTTATTCGGCGGCGAGGTGCTCCACGGATTCAGCCTCGCGCTGGTCATCGGCATATTGATCGGGACGTATTCCTCGATCGCCATTGCGGCACCGATTCTGGTGGCATACCAGGATTGGCGGATCAGCAAGGGCAAGCGCACAGTGGCGATGCCGGCCGGCAAAGCTAAGTGAGTTACCTGATGGTGTGGCAGTAATTGTTGCGGTATGCCTTCTTACGTTGCAGGTGCAGAAGGGGTTTCTGGAGCCATGTCCGGTGCGTTAGCGATCGCTTTGCTAGAGTGCCAGACCCTGGGAGCAAAAAAGGAGTGCGCGGTGTCTAAGCTCGTAGGGGTCTGAAGTACGGGAGAAATCTATGTTTGAAGACAGTCTGATTGAGTCTGGGGGCAAACTCAGGACCAAGCGTGGACGGACGTCGGCAATTGCGTTCCTGATACAGATCGGCATCATCGTGGTGATGATCCTGATCCCGCTGATTTTCACCGAGGCATTGCCTCGCACGCAGTTGATGACATTGCTGGTGGCCCCGCCTCCTCCACCACCACCGCCCCCCCCGCCGGCGGCTGCGCCGGTTCACGTGGTGAGACACATCGAGACCGACATCGTAAACGGCGAACTTCGCACGCCGACCAAGATTCCGAAAAAAGTGGAGATGATCAAAGAGGACGAGGCTCCGCCGGTGATGGCGTCAACCGGCGTGGTTGGTGGCGTTCCCGGCGGTGTGCCGGGAGGCAGCATGGGTGGAGTGCTGGGCAGCGTACTGAGCTCCACACCAACCGTCGCTCCCAAGATTGCAACTCCGCAACGAGTGCGTGTGTCGTCGGGTGTACAATCCGGACTTCTGGTTCGCAAGGTGAATCCATCGTATCCGCCGCTGGCGCGCCAGGCGCGCATCCAGGGGACGGTGATCCTGCAAGCGCAGATCAGCAAAGACGGCAACATTGAAAACCTTCAGCTGATCAGCGGGCATCCGATGTTGGCTCCGGCTGCGATTGAAGCGGTCAAGCAGTGGAAATACAGACCGTACCTGTTGAATGGCGAGCCAGTCGAAGTCGAGACGCAGATACAGGTGAATTTCACGCTTTCTGGAGGCTAGACTTCCAGCGTACTGCGGACTTGTCTGGAGAAGTGCGAGTGCTGTCCCTCCCTGTCCACCCCGAGCGGCGGACGGGAGGTGCTTTCGCAAGCCCGGGTCGGTCGCCGTGTCCTTCCTGAGACCACGCGATCGCGCTCGGGCGTTGCGGTGTATGGCGAGCGCGGTCCGGTTTCTTCGAGCATCCGTCTCGCCCAGCCAGCGATGGGCTGGAGAAACCGCATCAGAGTGTCTAGTGTCTATTGAAGGTAGAGAGTTCCTAGGAGGAAAAAGCAACTCATGGTCGCACACGTAGCAGGTTCATTGATGCATCACATCCCCGCCGCAGCCGCCTGGATTATGCAGGAGGGCGGTGGCATGCCAACCGATCCGCTCGGCCTGTGGAAGCAGATGGGCTGGGTGGCACGCACCGTTGTCGTGATTCTGTTCATCATGTCTGGTTGGTCGATCGGCGTGATGATTGACCGCTGGATGGCCTATAGCGCGGCGCGTAAACAGTCTCGCGCTTTCGCGCCGGCAGTTGCCGGCGCGCTCCGCGATGGCCGCATCGACGAGGCCATCAAGGTCGCCGAGCGCAATAAGAAGAGCCATCTGGCCAAGGTTGTCACCGCTGGCCTGATGGAATTCAAGGCTCATCAGGATAGCCCGGGCGCAATTCCCGGCGAAACGATTGAAGCCTCCAAACGCGCTCTGGAGCGCACAGAGGCCATTGTCCACGCTGAGTTGAAGCGCGGCTTGGGCGGATTGGCGACGATCGGCTCGACGGCTCCATTCGTCGGACTGTTCGGCACGGTGATGGGCATTCTGAACGCATTCACCGGTATCGCCAACACCAAGGCTACCGGTTTGGCGGCTGTCGCCGGTGGTATCGCGGAAGCCCTGGTTACGACCGCAATCGGACTGCTGGTCGCGATCCCGGCCGTGATGATGTTCAACTATCTCACTGGTCGCGTGGAAGCGTTCGACGTCGAGATGGATAACTCGTCGAGCGAACTGATCGATTACTTCCTGAAGAAGCGCGGCGATCGGCGCTAACAAAAGTCCCAGGTCTCGCAAAATCGGCGGGATTTGGAGGCCCCCCTCCGGGGTTGGTATCCGCATTCTGGACGAGTTGCTTGCCGGGCGCCGGATGATTCCGGCGCTCGACTCCTTACTCATCCTGGAGTTGCGGCCGCTCCGGTTGGTGGTGGAGGCATCAGGAGATTCGCACTTATGGCATTAGCAAAGAGAGACGAAGGAAAGAAAGTCAATTCCGACATCAACGTCACACCCATGGTGGACGTGATGCTGGTGCTGCTGATCATTTTCATGGTCGTCACCCCCATGTTGCAAAAAGGCGTCAGCGTGGATATGGCCCAGGTGAACAATCCGGAGCAGATGCCAGACGCGGACAAAGAAGACGCCCTGCTGGTGTCGGTTACGCGCGACGGGCAGGTGTACTTTGGCAGCGACCAGATCTCGATCGACGCGCTTACGACCAAGGTAAAAGATCGCCTGGCGAACAAGCCTGACAAGCGCGTGTATGTGAAAGCGGATATGCGCGCGCGCTATGGCGGTGTGGTGCAGGTGGTTGATGCTGTACGCGCCGCCGGAGTCGACGATCTGGGTTTGCTGACGGATCAGCGAAAGACAACCACTCCCCCACCGCCCCCAGCGGCGGCGGGCCAGTGATGTGAGCAGGGCATAGAGGAGAACCGTCATGGGAATGGCAGTTGGCCCCAGCGGGGGGCAAAACGCAAACATTAACGTCACGCCGCTGATTGATGTGCTGCTGGTATTGCTGATCATCTTCATGGTCATCTCGCCGGTCACGCCGAAGGGACTGGATGCGCTGGTTCCGCAACCGCCGCCGCCCAACGCCCCCAAGAATCAGGACGTGAACCGCACGATTGTCGTGCAATTAATCGACCGCGGCGCCGGACAGCAGCCCGGTGTCAAGATCAACGACGAAGACGCGACTTGGGATAATCTGCAAGGCCGCCTGGAAGACATCTACAAGCAGCGCGCCGAAAAAGTCATGTTTGTGAAGGCCGACGACTCCGTCGCCTTCGCGAATGTCGCCAACGTGATCGATCTTGCCCATGCTGCCGGCGTGGATAAGGTCGGCCTGATCACGGCGAAGATTGAAGCCGGCGGCTAACGCCGTCCGGAATCGTTTGGTCCGGGACGTTTGTGTCGGTATATCCTCGGCAATTTCCGCCGCGGAGTGCCGTTACGCTTGACTTGTCAAACTGCGATCCCTGGGCCTAGGATGCTGTGCCGAGGGAGAAACTTATACCGCAATGAATAATCATCTGAAAGTGTTTGCTCTGACCGCTGTTTCGCTGGCGGTAATCGCGTCGGCGGGTTGCGACAAACTGCGCGCCCGCGACCAGCTGAATAAGGGTGTGGAATCATACAAGAATTCCCACTACGAGCAGGCCATCGATCATTTCCAGAACGCCGTGCAACTGGATCCGAGTCTAATCAACGCGCGCATGTATCTGGCGACCGCTTACGTTTCGCAATACATCCCGGGCGTCGATTCTCCTGATAATATGCGGACCGCGCAGCAGGCGATCGACGAATACCAGAAGGTGATTGACGCCAATCCTGCACGCGATCAGAAGGTCAATGCGGCCAAGGGCATTGCCTACCTGTATCTGAACGAGAAAAAATGGGACGACGCCAAGAGGTATTACCGGATGGCGTCGGACTTGGATCCGAACGATCCCGAGCCCTATTACTCGATTGGCGTGATCGATTGGACCGCATGTTATCAGCCACGCATGGAAGAGCGCGCGAAGCTGGGCATGAAGCCGGATGAGCATCTGAATCCGAAGAATAAAGATCAAGCGAAAGTCTGCCAGGAGCTGAAAGAGAAGAACACGCCTTCCATCACCGAAGGCATCGACAGTTTGAATAAAGCGATCCAGCTTCGCCCGGACTACGATGACGCGATGGCGTATCTGAACCTGATGTTTCGCGAAAAGGCCGACGTGGAATGCGACGACCTGGCGCAGCGGGAAGAAGACTTGAAGGCCGCGGATCACTGGGTGGACGAAACCCTTCGCGTGAAAAAGGCGAAAGCCGAAAAGGCGGCTCAGAACGCGCAAGGCGGCATCACGATGGACCAGGGCAAATAACGTTAGCTCCCGGCGTCTATTCTCATCAGGTTAAGCCCTGGTTCGATTGCTGCGACCGGGGCTTTTCATTGGAATCAGGGATCACAGATTACCGCTTGGCCAAGCCAGGCCGGCCGTCAGCCCTCAGATTTTAGAACTCACCCCTGATCTCTGGCTCCTGATCCCTTGTGTACAGGCAAACTTCGACCCGGGGGAAATCGCGGCATTCGGTGTGGGGGAATGATTCCGCGACAATTCGTGTCAGCATCGCCGTGGTGCGGCCTGCGCCTCCGCCCTGGTTGTACATGAACATGACCCAGAGACGAGAGTGGCTGGGGAACTCACTCCGCAAAATTTCAGGAATGGGTCTGGCTTTGAAATCGCTGTAATCGAGGCCGGCGCCGAAGTGCGGGTAGAGGATGTCCGGTCCAAGTGTCCGGCTGAATGTCGGATTTGCGGTGTTTTCGCCCGCGCGTAGCGAACGGAAAAATTCGTAGGGCACGCGCGCTTCCGCGATATGAAAGAGAATGGCGTCGCCGGGGCGGCTATTGTCGAGAATAAAATTCACGGCTTCGCCGGAATCGTCTCGCTGATCGTCATAGTCGTGTCCGTAGACGAAGAAAATTCCCTGCACTGCCAGAAGCAGCAGCACGCCAAAGGCGGGCGCAACCAGCCAGAATCTGCGCAATTGTGCGATTCCAGCCGCGGCCAGAATGATGAGCGCAGGCTGACAAAAGATCAGGAATCGTGGAAGGAACACGGGGCGGAGAAACGAGAACCCCACCGTAAGAATGATGGGAAAGAGGAGCCATAGCAGTAGAAACTGAATGCGCCACGTGGCAAAACCGGCGTTCGATTTCAGAAGCCGTTTAGCGCATGGGGCTGCCGCCGCCAGGCAAGCGACGCTGAATATTGAGGGCAGCAGCCAGTTGCTGCCACCGGAAACATCCCTCGAGAAAGCCAGCAGATCGCGCCAGCCTGGGCGATGAATCCAGTGGATCGGCCCGGCTCCGGTCTTCGTGACAAAGAACAGCACCGGCGAAACGCCAATCGCGATTGCTTTCCAAGGACGATGATTCGAAGCCGCTCGATCGGAGGGTTTGGAATCCTGCGGATGGGGAGCGCCGAACAGACGCAACGTGAGCCACTGCGCTGCCACAAGCAGCAGCGCATAAAAATGCGAATAGACAGCCAGGATGCTGACCGCTGCGTATGCAATGCGATTGCGGCGGCTCGGATTTCCTGACCACGAGACGAAGAATCCAGCGGAAAGGGTGGCCAGCAGAACGAAAAGAGTGTAGCTGCGAGCTTCCTGAGAGTAGCGCACATTATAGGCATTGAAGCTGAACAATGCCGCCGAAAAGAGGGCGACCCGCTGGTCGAATAGGAGCCGGGCCAGCCAGCAAATCGCGGGAATCGTGGCCACGGCAAAAACAACCGACAGGCTGCGAATAAAGAATTCGCTTTGGGCGACGTGCAGCCACGCGCGCAACAGAAGGTAGTACAAGCTCATGTTGGCTTCGCGCCACCAGATCACGCGCACGATGCTGCCCCAGCCCAGGCGGGCGAGTTCGACGCTGAAGCATTCATCGAACCAGAAAGGCTTCGACGTGAGGTGCGCGAAACGCACGGCGCTTCCCGCTACCGCGAGAAGAATTAGGGCGACTGGGTAGGTCCATGCCCCAGAAAGCGCTGGGGACGGCGGAACCCTTCTCCCCTCTTGCTTGATGTGAACTTCCGGTGGCTGCATGCGGAGCTGAGATTGTGTGTTTACCAGATGATACTATGCTAGAAGAACGCACGGATTTGTCCATTTGGGAGCCTTTGCACTGACACAGGTGGCCGCAGTCCGGCAGCAGGAGCGCGCTCTCGCGAGCGATCGCTGGAAGGGATTCGTGTCGGTGATTGTGCCCGTGTATAACGAGGCAGCCCACGTCGACGAGATTCTCAGGGCCATTCATGCCTCTCCAGTCAAGAAAGAAATCATCATCGTCGATGACGGTTCCGCCGATGGCACGCGCGAAAAATTGCAGGCTCTTCCCGCGCAGGACGACGTCACCATTGTGTTCCACGAGCGAAATTGCGGCAAAGGAGCGGCGATCCGCACGGCACTGGCGTATGCGCAGGGCGAGTATGTGCTGATTCAGGACTCCGATCTGGAATACGACCCTCAGGATTATGCTGCGCTGCTGCGCCCGCTCGAGGAAGGGCGGGCGAACGTGGTTTATGGCAGGCGTCCGGACCGGCCGGAGCGTGGTCTGCGCTTCTTTCTGGGGGCAAAACTGCTGACGCATCTGGCGAATCTGCTGTACGGAGCCGGCATTCACGATGAAGCCACGTGCTACAAGGTTTTCCGGCGGACCCTGCTGGGACAAATGCGACTGGAGTGTCATCGCTTCGAGTTCTGCCCGGAAGTGACCGCAAAGCTTTGCCGCATGGGAGAGACGATCGAAGAAGTCCCGATTTCCTACAATCCGCGATCCGCGATGGAGGGGAAAAAAATCCGGCACTCCGATGGCTGGCTGGCGATCTGGACCTTGATGCGCTACAGGTTTTTATCGCGAAAACGGTGGGAACTGGATTCGAGCGACACCCCCCCAACTCCGTTCGCCGTCAGCTTTTTCCGAGCTCCCTCGAAGAACAGTCGGCCGGCTTAGACTCGGTCGCTCACGGCGCAATGCGCATGCCTCCAGTAAAATAAGCGGGCTTGGCGGGAAATAAACTGGAGTCGTTCTCGGCGCCCATGTTCAAAAAAATCCTCATTGCAAATCGTGGCGAGATCGCTGTACGGGTGATCCGTGCCTGTCATGAAATGGGCATCTGCGCCGTCGCGGTGTACTCGGATGTGGATCGGGCTTCTCTGCATGTGCGGAAGGCCGATGAAGCATACCCCATTGGCCCGGCCGCAGCGTCCGAGTCGTATCTGAATGTTGCGAAGATTCTCGACGTCGCCCGGCGCTCGGGAGCGGAGGCAATCCATCCTGGATACGGTTTCTTATCCGAGAATGCGAAGTTTGCGCGTGCCTGCGCCGACCTAGGGGTGAAGTTCATTGGTCCAACCGCGGCGGCCATGGACGCAATGGGATCAAAAACCAGAGCACGGCAAGCGATGGAACGCGCGGGAGTGCCTCTTGTACCGGGAACCGCCGGAGGACTCGAATCGCTGGCGCGGGCGGAAGAAATCGCGGCGGGCATCGGGTATCCGATCATGCTAAAGGCCGCGGCCGGCGGTGGCGGAAAGGGTATGCGCCTGGTGAATTCGCCACAGGAGCTCAAATCTGCATTCGACACTACGCGCAGCGAAGCGGAACGTGCCTTTGGCGACCGCGAAGTGTACGTCGAAAAGGCGCTCGTCAACCCGCGCCACATTGAAATGCAGGTTCTGGGAGATGAACACGGGCACATCGTGTATCTGGGAGAGCGGGAGTGTTCGCTGCAAAGACGCCATCAGAAAGTGGTAGAAGAAGCGCCGTCGCCCATTGTCGATGCCGACATGCGGCGGCGCATGGGTGAAACTGCCGTGCGCGTCGCCGAAGCTGCCGGTTATACGAACGCGGGTACGGTCGAGTTTCTCGTCGATCGGCAGAAAAACTTCTATTTCCTTGAGATGAACACGCGGCTGCAGGTGGAGCATCCCGTAACCGAGTTCGTCACCGGACTCGATCTTGTCCATCTGCAGATTCGCATTGCAGCAGGCGAGCCCCTTCCCTTCTCTCAGCAAGACGTCACGATTCGCGGACACGCGATCGAATGCCGCATCTACGCCGA
>JASHRE010000057.1 GCA_030037515.1 Candidatus Sulfotelmatobacter sp. | reverse complement strand
GACGGCAGATGGACGATTTCGGCATTCCTGTACGTCCCTTTCAACATGGCGCGCAACGGGCAGAACGCAGCGATCGTCTACATTCACGGTGGGCCGGCATCGCAGAGCCTAAATTCGTTCAACCGTTTTGTGCAATTTGCAGTCAATCAGGGATACATGGTGCTCGCGCCCAACTATCGCGGATCGACCGGCTACGGAAAAAAGTTCCAGCAGGCGAATTTGTTCGACATGGGCGGCGGTGATCTCGAGGATGTGCTCGCCGGCGTGGATTTCATCAAGCAGACCGGCCATCTCGATTCGAAAAAAATTGCCGTCGTGGGCGGCAGCTACGGCGGATATCTGACGATGATGGCCGTCACCAAAGCTCCCGATCTGTGGGCTGCGGCCGTGCCCATCGTGCCGTTCGTGAACTGGTTCACGGAAATTCAGAATGAAGATCCGGTGCTGCAGCAGTCGGATCTTGCGACCATGGGCGATCCCGTAAAGAACAAGGCGCTATACGAAGAGCGTTCGCCGATCAACTACATCGATCAAATCAAAGCGCCGCTACTGCTGCTGGCCGGAGGCCACGATCCCCGTTGTCCGAAGTCGGAAACCGAGCAGGTCGTCGAGGCGATCCGGAAACGCGGCGGCAAGGTCGACTACAGGATTTACGACAACGAAGGCCACGGCTTCGCCCGGGTCGAAAATCAGATCGACGCCTACACGCGCGTCGGCGACTTCCTGCTCGCGCATGTTGTGCCCGCCGATTGCGGTTGCTCACTATCGGAGTAACGGATCTCATCAGCGAGACACGGAGTCACCGAGAACCCGCGGCCGACAGGTATCCGGATTATTCTGGTGGCAACCGACTGCGGGTGTCGGGGTTCGTCCGAATAACCAAAGGCGGGAGCAGGCTGGTCAGCAAGACTTCTCTGTGTCTGGGTGGCTCTGTGGTGAACGTTCGGCGGCAAAGCTTTTCACGATCGCCGCGACGAGCCCGGGGATCGTGAATTCTTTCGCCTTGATATCGACCTCCAGCCCCAATTCGCGCAGCGTCGCCGAGGTAACCGGACCGATTGAAGCCATCCGGATCCCCTCCAAGTTCGTGTGGCGAGGACACGCCTGTCCGCGCGCGCCGGCTGACCCCATCAACTGGATGAAATTTCTCACCGTCGAAGAACTGGTAAACGTCACCACGTGCGGACGCCGCTTGGGATTCTTCAGCACCGCCTGCAACCGACGCCGCGAACTCTTGGGCACGACGGTTTCGTACGCTTCGACCACATCGACCTGTGCTCCGGCTCGGCGCAGTTCGCGCGGAATCACATCGCGAGCTACCTTCGCTCGCACCAGCAGCACGCGCTTGCCGCGCACTCGTCCTTGCAGGCTACGGACCACCGATTCCGCCACGTACTCTTTGGGAACGACGTCGACCCTGAGCCCGGACTTTTCAATTGCGTTCTTGGTGGCGGGGCCAATGGCCGCAATACGAATACCATTTCCCTCAGCGGCTAAAGCCGGCTTCTTCTGTCCCCGCTTATTGGCATTAGTGAACCCGTGCCCTCCCCGGCGCCGAGCGGGCAAACTGACTTGCAGCGTCTTCATCCGCTCCCACATCGCTTCGACGCCGTTGACGCTGGTCAGGATCAGCCAGTCATAGTTCCGGAGACTTTTCAGCGCGGAATCGAGCGCCAGGAACGATCGGGGCTTGCGAATCTCGATGAACGGAATTTCGATCACGCCGGCGCCGAGCTTGCGAAGCTCCGCCGAAAGCGCGCCGGCCTGGTGCCGCGCACGTCCCACCAGCACGCGGATACCTCCAAGCTGACGATGGCGAGAAGAATTGTCTTTCTCGGTCATTATTCTGCTTTGCAACCAGTAGAGGCCATTCGGAACAATACCGCCGCTCTGTCATGCAGAGCGGACAACCAGATCGCCAAGCAAACCGGGAGAGAATCGAGACATCCCCCGCGCGAAATCCGGGGCTGGGGGTAGGGATTCTCGGCCACGCTCGGAACGACAGGACTGGTTAACACCCCAAGAGTTCGGCGCGCGACGGTGCCCGACCCACCGCAAATTCAGTCGTGCTCCTTCTTCATCCCTAGCCCTTGCTCCCGCATCAACCGCGCCGTGCCAGAAATGGCCGTGTCGTTCGAAGCGCTCAAGGACGCGATCACGTTCTCCTGCTCCTGGTTTGTGCGATTCTGACTAAGCTTGAACTTGGCTTCGACGCTCGTGACAACGATTTCAAAGCCCACGATGTGGCTGAGCATGCGCCGGCGATAAGCTTCGCTCAATTCCGCCCACTGCTCGGCGTAGCGCGCTTCAAAGGTGCCGATCAGATCGTGCAGGATGGGCAGAAGCTGTTCCCCGTCGGAGAATACGCGCGCTTGACCATAGGCATGGACGGCCCCGTAATTCCACGTGGGAACGTTCTCGTGGGTCACATAATTCGACGTGGAAACGTAGGCGTGGGGCCCGTGAAAAATCACCAGAGTCTGGGGTTGGCTTTCGAGATATTGCCAGTGCGGATTCGCCTTGGCCACGTGTCCGCGCAGAATGACCCGCTCGCCGTCTTGGCCAACGGCGAGCGGCAGATGTGTGGCGAACGGTCGGTCGGCTGCCTGGGAAATCAGAATCGCAAACGGATTCGCCCGCATGAAGGCGAGGGCTGTTTCCTGCTCAGCAACCCGAAAATGTTCCGGAATGTACATTCAGTTTTCCTTCCCAGCCTTAGCTTGCACGACCTCTTTTCTCCGCACGTGCAGCACTTTCTCGACTTCGGCGATCACAACTCCCTGTTCGTCTTTCACCTCCACGCGAAACACCGGCTCATATTTCGGCAAATCCCTGAGCCCTTCGCGAATGTGCTCAAGGACGTCATCGCTCAAGCGAAACTCGGCGCGCACCGTGCCGCGGCTGGGCTTGCGATAACGAATGCTAGCCGCTTTGTCCCAAACGATGTAATCGCCTCCCAGATTCGCCATCAGCATGAGCATATAGAAAGCGTCGGTCATGGCAAAGAGCGATCCGCCGAAGTGCGTGCCCACGTAGTTGGCATTCCACCAGCGCAGCTTCATCTCGACATCGGCCGTTTTCATGTCCGCCGAGATATAAACAACGCGAATGCCCGCGCCAAGAAAGGGTGGCCAAAGATTGATCCAGCGGCGCAAACGCTTTGTACGGCCGGTACCGCCTAGGAGTTTCAGAAGGATGCCGCGGCTCATGGCGCTCTGATTACGGTTGTTGCGGGACGGCCAGGCCACGTCCATAGACAGCTTCGAGTATTGCGTCGCCGCCGCGCGCCAGCAGCGCGGCACCGGCTTGGCTGCCAAGCTTTTCCGGATCGGCTCCGTCGCGCGAGTCGCGCAGAAGCTTTGAGCCATCGGGATCGGCCACGATCGACTCCAGATGCAGGCGTGCCCCGGCGGTTGAAGCCGCCCGGTATGGAACGGGTTTGGTGGCAGGAGTAAACTCGTGCCCTCCCCGATTCGCTGATATCCGCACTTCCGCGAAAGCTCCAATCGGAACCTGACATCCTCCACCGAGACTGTGCAACAGCGCGCGCTCGCAACTCGTCGCGGCGCGGGCGCCGGGATCGTCCAGAAACTTCAGCAGTTCCCGAATCTTTTCATCGCCTTGGCGAATTTCGATCCCCAACGCTCCCTGCCCCGCCGCGGGACACATGATCTCCGCCGGGATGATCTGACGGATTAGTTCCGTCTTGCCCAGCCGCCGCAGTCCGGCCGATGCGAGAATGATGGCGTCATATTCGTCCCGCTCCAGCTTGCGCAGGCGCGTGTCGACATTGCCGCGCAGAGGATGAATCTGGAGATCGGGACGGATCGCTTTCAATTGCGCCTGCCTCCGCAGGCTCGACGTGCCGACGCGCGCGCCTTGCGGCAGCTCCTCGATCTTCGAATATTTGCGTGAACAGAACGCGTCGCGCGGGTCTTCCCTTTTTGTAAAGGCTGCGATTTCGAATCCTTTGGGAAGCTCCGTGGGCAAGTCTTTCAGCGAATGCACAGCCAAATCGACGCGCCCCGCGGCAAGTTCCTCTTCAATCTCTTTGGTGAACATTCCCTTGGTACCGACCTTCGCGAGGGCAACGTCGGTGATCTTGTCGCCGGTGGTGTGGATGATCTGGATTTCGACTTCATGTCCGCGCTCGCGCAGCAGCGCCGAGATGTGATTAGCCTGCCAGAGCGCAAGCTGCGAGCCGCGAGAGCCGACGCGAAGACGGGCTGTCACAGCCGCGTCCCCACTTCGTCTTTCGCTGCCACTTCTTTGCTGCCCTCTGATGCTGCCGGCTGCGCCGACTTCGCCTCCGGTTTTGCCTGAAGATTGAACAAACGCCGCACGACGTCGACGACCGTCGTTGCTTCGGATTCGCGAGCCGCGGACTTGAGCGCACTGATCGGTGTATGCATCACTTTGTTAATGATCCCGCGGGTTAGCGCTTCGATCGCGATTTCCTGTTCAGTCGTGAGCTGGCCCATTCGTCCACGGACACGATCGATTTCCGCCTGTCTGATAGTTTCCAGATGATCCTGCAGAGAAACGATCGTCGGGACGACATCGAGCGTGTGCGAACGAGCCTCAAATTTCTCGACCTCGCCGGCGATGATGGCCTCGGCGCGTTCCGCTTCTGTGCGGCGATCGGCAACGTGGCTGGTGACGGCCTGCTGCAGATCGTCGATGTCGTAGGTGAAAATGCCGTCCAGCTTCGCCATGTCCGGCGAAACATCGCGCGGCACAGCGATATCGATAAAGAACATCGGACGATTTTTTCGCCGCGCCAGGAACTGCTCGCCATGCTCGCGGCGGAAGATTGCATGCGGCGCGCCCGTGGAGGTGATGACGATGTCGGCGCGATCGCAAGTGGAATACAGGTCTTCGAACTTGATGGCCTGGCCATCAAATTTCTGCGCCAGCCCGATGGCGCGATCGTAAGTTCGGTTGGCGACGAAAATCGAAGCGCAGCCGTGAGCCAGCAGGTGCCGTGCAGCGAGTTCGCTCATCTTGCCCGCGCCGACGATGAAAACGTTCTTCCCCTGCAGCGTGCCGAAGATTTTCTTTGCCAGCTCAACCGCGACCGACGCGATCGAAACTGATGACGATCCCACTGCCGTTTCGGTCCTTACGCGCTTGGCTACGGCGAATGCGCGGCTGAAAAGCTGGTCGAGTTGTCCGCGCACCGCGCCAACGGCACGCGCCGTCGCATATGCTTCTTTCACCTGCCCCAAAATTTGCGCTTCGCCGAGGACCATTGAATCGAGGCTCGAAGCAACGCGGAAGACATGCCGCACGGCGTCTTTCGCACGAAACTCATAAAGATGCGGATCGAGTTCGTCCGGCTCGACGTGAAAATAAGTGTGCAGAAATCCGCGCAGGTCGGCGGCGCCATTCACGGTGTGCGTGACCACTTCGACGCGGTTGCAGGTCGAAATGATCATGCCCTCTTCGATTCCAGGAAACGCTGTGAGATCGCGGCAGACATCGGGCAGGCGCTTTTCGGAGATCGCCAGCCGCTCACGAATTTCGAGCGGAGCACTCTTGTGATTCACGCCGATCAGCTGGAATCTCATGAGGCAAACCTGTGCATCGCCGAAAAGTAGTTGGCCGCCCACGCGGCCAGCGCAGCAACAACCGTGAATGTCGCGAGAAACGCGGCCCGGCGTCCCCGCCATCCCGAGTTCCAGCGGGTGAAGACCATCACCATGTACACGGCCCACATCAGCACTGACAGCAAAATCTTGGGATCAAGAAAATCGATGCGGCCATAAGTCGTGAGCGCCACCACCGAGCCGGTAATCAGCCCCAACGTCATGAAGGGGAACCCCAGTAGCAACGAGCGATAGCCGATCTGATCGATCACTTCGAGCGCCGGCAGGAACGAAATCATGCTGGTCGGCTTTTTTGCTTTCAGCCGCCGCTCCTGCACCAGATACAGCAGGCTCGCGCCAAAACTGAGCACCAGCGCCGCGTACCCGGTGAAGATCAGAATAATATGCGCAACCAGCCATCCTTTATGCGAGACGTACTGCGTTAGCAACACGGGCTGTTCGCCGATCGCCGCGACGAACGTCAGAAAGAAAACGACAGGAAAGACAACCACCCCCGGCGACGTGGTCCGATAAATCGCATAAATGACCATGAAGAAGGTCATCGATAAAAATGCCAGCAGGGATTCGCCATTGTGTACCGACGCCCAGGCAACGTGGCTCGACAGGAAGACCTCAACCAGCGATACGAAATGGAAAACCATCCCCAGGCTGGCGGCGTGCAGCGCGATTCGGCTGAACAGATCGCTGGTTCGGCTGAGGGCGACGAACGCGTACACCAATCCGATCAGGTAGCAAGCCAGCGCAACGCGGAGCCATAGCAAAGACATAAACCAGCACCCAATCGCCAGCATCCGGTCCTCACTTCTCGGACGACCGTTTGGGTCAGAGCTCAAAGCGAGGTCATAAGCTTGAATCTCATGAGTTTACCCCAACTGCCGGACCGGCGGCTTGATCCCCAACTTCAAGCCAGGATCATTCTCACCCCGCCAACTGCCAAGGTAAACAGAACCGCGCACTTGGGCGTGTGATCAGAATCACACCTTGGGGAACGACATGCTCTGTTTGGGCGGGAAATAGAGGAGTCACTCTGCCCTCTTGAAATTGTAATAGCCGGGTGCGTCATTTCCGGTCGCGCGAAAGGGCGCGCAATGAGATCTCTTGCCCCCCTCAGACAGTACTCTGGTCGTCCCAAGGAAAGATTCAGCCTAGCGCTTCAGCGATCGTGAAGGGAAAGATCTCAGCCCCACCCAAACCGCCTTCGTCCTAAATTGTGATGGCTGCACCGGGAAAGTCATACCAACTGTAACTGCAATATTAAATAGTTATCAATCAATAGCTTACATGCATTTCATCGTGCACAACTTCAATGCGACGGCACCA
>JASHRE010000056.1 GCA_030037515.1 Candidatus Sulfotelmatobacter sp. | reverse complement strand
GGCCGGATGCGCGCTTCGAGCAGAGCATTCACGAGGCGACTGTAATAATCGATTCCCTTCGCATTGGCCGGACCGGAACCGGAAGGCTGAATGCGCGGCCAGGAGAGCGAAAAGCGATAACTGTTCAGATTCATGGCGCGAGCGAGCACAATGTCTTCGCGCCAGCGATGATAGGAATCGCAAGCGATGTCAGCCGTGTCGCCGTTCTTGATTTTGCCGGGAGTGTGTGCGAAGCGATCCCAAATGGATTCGCCCTTGCCGTCTTCATTCCAAGCGCCTTCGATCTGGTAGGAGGAAGTGGTCGCACCCCAGAAAAATCCCTTAGGAAAGTTGAAGGCGGAAGGAGTTTCGAACTGCCGAGGCGCGGGACGGGCATAGGCAGGAGCCGCCGTGCCGGCCTTCGAAGAGATGCTACACGCGGAAAATCCGGTTGGGAGCGCAGCTAGAGCGCTTGCTCGCAATGTTGAATCAATGAACTTGCGTCGCGTCAGGCGCAAACCGGCTGTTTTCCCCCCCAGGCATTGTAATGGAGCGGCCCAAAGGCTACGGGGCAGACGGGTGTCACTCTGGATTCAGACTGTCGTACATCTTCCAAAGCGAGTCGGCGGTAGCTCGGTAGATCACCCATCCCGTGCCGGCATCGGAGGTTTCGCGGAAGAGCAACTCGCCCCGGCCGTCGCCATCGGCGTCGACAGCATCAATGAGGTCGAGCCGCGGGGTTACGTCGAGATGATATTTATCGGTGATTCCGACGTAAAGCTTGTGCAGGTTGTTGTAGATGTCGGGATAGGCGGCGATGGTGATCGAATAGGCGAGATTGCTATATGGCCCGGTTTGCGCGCCGGATGCGGAGGGCGGCATGTGTGCGTCGGCGGTAAAAACCAGGACCGGTTGATTCGTGAGCCAGAGATCGTAGGCCACCATTTTCACGTTTTCAAAAATCGGCTCGGGAACCTTCTTCGCGGTTGTCCGCTGCGTCCCCGTACGCGGCAATGCGTGCGAAGGATGTGTTTCGGGCGTGATCTCTTCTTTTGCTTCGGTCTTCAAGTACGCCGCGAGTTGCTGCTTGGCGAAGGTCAGCATCTGATCGTGGCGTTGTTCTTCCTCGCCTTTGAGCCATTCGAAGGCGTAGGAATGCGGGTCTGGGCCGTGCGCGTCGGAGATTGCTGGAATCAACTGGGCTGGGTCCGGCGCTGGTTGGGTCTTTGCGCTCACCGCCGCCGCTGGCGGCGTTGTTCCGGGCTTGCTGTAACCAGGAATGTCTTCGTCGGCGAACGATTCGGCAGGTTTGCCCCGACGCAGTCGCGGACGATTGGCGGCATCGGCGCCGCTGTCGTCGACCGGAACATTCTCGCGAGCGGACGCTGGGGCGTTCGTGGGCTTGGAGGCGGGCGTAGTCGCAGGCGGATTGGAAGAAGGTTGGGTCGACCCCGCTTTTGTCGACCCGGTCTGGCCAGAGCCGGAGGATTTCGAGTCGGACGGCGTCGAGTCTGGGGATGAAGTTGGTTCGCTCGCCGGTTTCGAGAGTCTGGGCGGTTCATCACTGGAACCACTGGAGCCGGAAGATGAAGACGGCGGGCTCGATTTTTGGGTCTGCTTCTGGTCTTGTTTCTGTTCGGGCTTCTGGCTCTGCGGATAAACTTCTGCCGGATCTCTTGTCAGGCGCGGAGGAGCATCGGTATCGGTCAACCCTATGGGGGCTCCCGAGGCCTTCATGATGGTACTTGGTTTTTCCATTCCCGTCGGAACCCACGAGCCCGTGGCCAGCCAGGGTGTTTGTGAATTGACGGCATTGCTGTGGAGGGCGCTGCCGATGGTAAACAGCCCCTCCGAGCTGCCGTTGCGCTCGGCTTCGTAAACCGTCCCAGACTCCAGCGCCATCGGAACCGGGTTGGCTTTGTAGGCACTCGCGTCCCAGAACTTGCCATCGATCATAATCGCAATGGGCAGAAGAGAGGCTTTCCCTTTGGACGACAGTTGCAATATCGCAATCGCCCGGGGCCCTAAATCTTTTTTAGTGGGAAGCTTGTGCTCAGACGGCATGATCTGAGGAAGTTCTTCCTGAGCGGCGGCTGGCGCGATCCATCCAACCGCGAAAACCAGTAGCGCAAGTGCGAAAATCCTGATGCTCCGGTGGGAGACTTCATGCTCCGGAATCCGGCGATGTAAAATTTCGACGAGCGATTTGCCTGTCTTCTTATTGGGCCCTGCACCAATCAACTTCGATTTCCCCCGAGGAACGTCCATGAATATCCATGATAAAGCGCCTGACTTCACTTTGCAGGACGAGAACGGAAAAAGAGTCTCCCTGAAAGACCTGCGCGGGAAGACTGTCGTTTTGTATTTCTTTCCCCGCGCCGACACTCCCGGTTGAACCATCGAAGCGCGCGGGTTCCGCGACATGTACAGTAAGATTCAGAAAACAGGGGCCGTGCTGCTCGGCGTTTCGCCAGACACGGTTGCGGCGGAGAAGAAATTCTCGGAAAAGTACAGCCTTCCTTTCCGACTACTTGCCGACACCGACAAGAAAGTCGCCCAGGCCTTTGGGGTGATGAAGGAAAAAAACATGTATGGCAAGAAAGTGATGGGGGTGGCCCGAACGACGTTCGTGATCGGTCCAGAAGGCAAGATTGAGCACATTTTCGCGAACGTCAAGCCGGACGGGCATGCCGAGGAGGTCCTGGAGTATCTGAAATCGACGAAAAGTGCGGCGTAGTGTTCAGCATGACCGAAGCGCGCTGGGTGGTGAGCCGCCGGTGCGATTAAACTTCGGGTGTGACCAAAGCGGAACCCGAAGTGAGCTCTGCGATTCGCCCGCTTGACCGCAACTTCTTTGCTCGTGATCCGCGCCGGGTGGCGCGCGAACTGTTAGGGAAAGTTCTGGTCCGCGCCGGTGAACATCGAGGCGTAACACTGACAGCGCGTATCGTTGAGGTCGAAGCCTATCTGGGAACAAATGATCCTGCGGCGCACGCCTTTGCCGGGCGCACGTTGCGAAATGAAGTCTTGTTCGGGCCGCCCGGCTACGCCTATGTCTACTTCATTTACGGCAATCACTATTGTCTGAACGTCTCCTGCCAGGCCGAAGGGCAAGCCGGATCCGTGCTGTTCCGCGCGTTAGAACCGCTCACAGGAATTGAGGAAATGGCGCGCGCGCGTCGAATTGTCATGCGCACTCCGCGCAGTTTGCGACTGCTCACGAGTGGTCCGGGACGACTGACCGAGGCTTTTGGAATTACGCGCACTCGCGACAACAATTGCGATTTGACGTCGGCAAACAGCAGCAGCCTTTGGATCGGAGATGACGAATTTCGGACCCAACGCATCTGCCTTTCTGCGCGCATCGGAATCACCAAGGCCGCGGACCGGAAGTTGCGGTACACAATTGCAGGCAATCCATTCGTCTCTGGTCCAAAGTCCTTCCGAATCGTCTCCGCTTGACTTGCGGGTGTACACTACTGCGCGGGTCAATATGCTGTCAGAATGTGCGCTGGGCAAGGCTTTTCACGTCGCTGACAAAGTGTGACAAAAGGCGGAACCCGGCGAGGCTATGGCTGCATCTCAATGTTTGCGTGAACGTCTTCTTTAAGAACAAACCCTAGTCTGTTCTGGAGTCCGCGCGTGTTATCGCTGTTGCGTCCCCGTGTTTTACTCACCGCCTTGCTGATCGGCGCTGTCGCGGTACCCGCATTCGCCGAGAGCGGCGCTGTGGGCCACACCCAGAAATCTCCCCATTACATTCTGATCGGCTTTGTCGGCGGATTTGTGCGGCACGACAATCCGAATCATGGGCCGGTTCAGCTGGCCGAGCGCATGGAGCGCGTCGATCCGAATGACTCTTACGTACGCGTTTTCGAGAACCGGCATAGGAAAGAGGCATACCGTGACATTTTGCGCCTCCTCGATCGAGATCACGACGGAACCCTCACCGCGGAGGAGAAAGATCGAGCGCACATCATTCTTTTTGGGCAGAGCTGGGGAGGCGCGGCGGTGGTCTTGCTGGCGCGGGATCTGGACCGGGTTGGAATTCCCGTTTTGCTGACGGTGCAAGTCGATAGCGTAGCGAAACTGTGGCAGAACGATACCGTGATTCCGCCTAATGTGGCGGCGGCGGTGAATTATTATCAGCCGCACGGCCTCGTTCACGGCCGCCGCGAAATCAAGGCCGCGGATCCGTCTCGAACCGAGATACTCGGAAATTACCGTTTCGACTACCGGCAGACGCCGGTACACTGCGACAGCATGCTTTCCTGGTACGATCGCCTCCTCACGCCCGGCCACGCACAGAGTGAGTGCGATCCGCGGCTATGGGGCGAGGTGGAAACAGTCGTTCGGGAGCATATCGCGCCCTCGGGCAGTGTGGCGAGCGCTGATCAGCGGCCATAGAAGCCGCTGGGACGGGGGCTCGAAGGTCTCGCGCCCAAGGTTCGTCCCGGACAACTTCCCGGCTAGGATACGAGTCCAACTATGTAAGTCCAAAGAGGCGGGTATATTTCCAACCCGCGTTGTCAGGTGGAAAGGGGCCGATCATGAGGATGTCCACCTTGCAGAACGCGTTATTCGTCGCAATTTG
>JASHRE010000537.1 GCA_030037515.1 Candidatus Sulfotelmatobacter sp. | reverse complement strand
CCACTTCGAAAATTCGCCGATTACTGGAATTCATTTGTGGTTCGACCGCCAGATTTCCGGCCTCGATCATGCCGTGTTGCTGGATCGCACGATTCAATGGATGTTTCACAAGTCGCGGCTGCAGCCCATGCGTATGCGGGAGATCCCGGTTCTTGCCGGTGGTGGAAGCGGGGGCCAACTTCGGGAAAATCACGTTGCTGGCTTTCGTCCCGGCACCAGCGCGCCTTCTCAAGTGCTGGCTTCGGCTCCTGAGGGCAGCTACATTGAGCTCGTGGTCAGTGCTTCGAAAGGCCTGATCGCCAAAACAAAAAATGAAATCGTTGAGCTTGCTCTGGCCGAGGCACGCGAATTCTTCCCCGCTGCGCGCGAGGCCAATCTGGTCAAATCGGCCGTGGTCAAAGAGGTCAACGCGACATACTCGCCCCGGCCGGGGATTGATTCGCATCGTCCGAGCGCGGTGACGCAATGGCGGCGCGTTTTGCTGGCCGGACACTGGACCGCAACCGGCTGGCCCGCGACCATGGAAAGCGCCGTGCGCAGCGGATATCTGGCGGCCGAGGCCCTCACCCGCGAAGCGGGGCGGCCGACAAAATGCATTTCTCCGGATTTGCCTGCGACAGGGTTGATGCGGATCTTCAGCTGACGCTGCGCCTGAAGGCGCGTCTGTTTTTTCGCTGATGCGGCCAGCATAAATGCGGGCGCTGACACGAGTCGCCGGACTTGCTCGGAATTCGCCCGGGGCAGGCTCTTCGCCCGGGGGAAAAGTGCGGGCGTCCGGGATGACGTCACTTGCTTGCCACCCGGTGTCCACACGGCTGATAACTGCGTGTGCGTTTGTTATAGTGGAACCGCCGATCCTGGCTGAGGGGTGTCCGTGTCGAGTATGGCCAATGGCCTGGAACAGATATGGCCGACGGAGTGGGCGAAAGAGAAAGTTCTGTCGGTTCAGGAGTACACGCTGCTCGCGGCCCGGTCGATTGCCAACGTCTTCCGAAAGCCCCTGTACGTCGCCGACATGGTGCGGCAGGCTGACCTGATCGGCTGGGGATCGCTACCGATCGTGGTGCTGACCGGCTTCTTCACGGGCGGCGTGCTCGCGCTACAGACTTCCAACACGCTCGGGCGAGTCGGTTCGATCACCCTGATCGGACAGCTGGTTTCAACTTCGATGGTGCGCGAACTGGGGCCAGTGCTCACTGGCTTGATGGTCGCGGGCCTTAACACCTCGGGCATGGCGAACGAACTGGGGTCGACGGTCGTAACCGAGCAGATCGACGCCATGCGCGCGCTCGGCACCGATCCCATGAAAAAGCTGGTGACGCCGCGCGTGACGGCCCCTGTGTTCATGCTGTTTTTTCTGACGATCATCTCGGATCTAGTTGGAATATTCGGAGGGGTTGTTCATCGCCAAGTTGATTCTCACTCTGGATGCGATGCAATACTTGCACAATGCCTGGCAGTCGCCGGTGTTTCCAGACATATTCGCGGGATCGATCAAGCCGGTAATGTTCGGATTCATCATCGCGACGATCGGCTGCTATTACGGGATGACTTCGCGGGGGGGGACACAAGGAGTGGGCCGCGCCACGACGCAGGCGGTCGTGGCGGCTTCAGTTGTGATCCTTCTCACGGACTTGTTGATCACGAAAGTGCTCATGGCTGTGCTCTCCTATAGGTAGTCATGTCGGCTGCTCCCACCGTGCCCATGGAAGATGCGGTTCAGACCAAGCGGCCGCCGCACGTCCCTGCCATCGTTTTCGACGATGTCCATCTGGCGTTTGAAGACAATCAGGTTTTGCGCGGAGTTTCTTTCACGCTTCCATCGGGAGAAACCAAAGCTTTATTCGGGGTGGCGGGAGCGGGAAAGAGCACGATTCTAAAGCTTACGCTCGGGCTGATGCGGCCGGATTCAGGCCGGATTTTGGTGCTGGGAAACGAGATCACGGAAATGCGCGAGGAAGACCTATTCGCTATGCGCGCACACCTGGGCATGGTGTTTCAGGAAGGCGCGCTGTTTGATTCTCTGACGGTTGCGGAAAATGTCGCGTTCCGGCTGATCGAAGAGCAAGGTGTCTATGACGAAGTGACCGATCGAAAAGTTCGCGAGGCGCTTCGCTTCGTGGAACTGGAACAGACACTCAGCATGTTCCCGTCGGAACTTTCCGGGGGGATGCGGCGGCGCGTTGCCATTGCGCGGGCGATGATCACCGAGCCCGAATTGCTTCTGTACGATTCTCCCACCGGCGGGCTCGACCCGGTGACATCGAATACGATCATCGAGCTGATCATGAAGCAGCGCGATGTCTACAGGAGCAGTTCCCTGCTGGTGACGCACCGACTGCAGGATGCGTTCACGATGGCGACGCATCAGTTCGATCCGAAAACCAATCAACTCAAGGCGCTGCCGCGCGGGCAATTCTGCGATGTCCCCATGAGCTTTCTGATTCTGCGCGACGGGAAGGTGATTTTCGACGGCGACATTCGCCAACTTGCGCACACCAAGGACGAGTACATTAGGGAGTATATTTCGTAGGGCCTACTCCGCCGAGGCAAGAGTCTTTCCCGCCTGCAGAAACGCGTCGACGTTCGATTTGTCGATAAGATCCGAACCGGTATCGACGAAAGCAGGAATGGGCGCGTAGCTGTCTTTGGACCAGTCCTCGTTGAGCGCGGCTGGTTTGTTGTGATGGAGGCCATCGAGCATCTGCAGGCCGACGAAGGCCATGGTGTAAGGCTTCTGGGCGATGGTGGCAACGATGACCCCTTTCTTGATCCAGTCGAGCGTTTCCTGGTCGGTGTCCATGGCCACCACGGGTTTCCCGCTTACGTGGTAGCTGTTCAGCACGCTGGCGACTTCCTTGCCGGATTGCGCCTCCAGACACACGAACGCGTCGACCTTGTCTTTTTCTTTTCCGACAATCTCGGTCGTAGTGTCGAACGCGATGCGCGGATCGCCCTGAATGTCGACGATGCGAGTGACCTTGATCTCAGGCGTGCGCGCAAGTGCGTCTTTGTAACCGCGCAGGCGGTCCTGCAAATTGGGTTGGTCCGGCATGGTGAAGACGACCACACTGCCTTTGCCGTGGAGTTCCTCGGCCAGGCGTTGGCCGCCAGTAAACCCAGCCAGGTAATTGTTGGTGCCGATGAAAAAGAGGCGTTTGCTTGCTGGCGCGTCGGAGTCAACGGTAACGACGGGAATTCCGGCGGCAACTGCTTTG
>JASHRE010000536.1 GCA_030037515.1 Candidatus Sulfotelmatobacter sp. | reverse complement strand
AAAATAGCGGGTCGGGTTCAGATTGTATCCGAAGTCAAAGCGAAGCGGCCCGAGCGGCGTTCGGTAACGCAGCCCGAGCCCCACAGCATGCGAAGTGTAATCATACCCGGAACTATTAAATTGCGCCATGCACCCGGGGTTCGGTGTACCACCGGACAGGCATAGGCCAGGGTCGTCCTGATGCCAGCGCAATACCCCTTTGAGCAAGTCGTGCGGTGCAGTGAAGACGTTACCCATATCGTGAAAAACCGCAAATCCAAAGCCTTCGCCAAGATACGGCAGGGAGGTTTCCGGAAAACGTAGTTCCAGGCTGTTGACGAACAGGGCCGTCCCGCCTACAGGAAATCCCGAGGTTGGATCGCGGGGACCTGCCTGATTCAACCCGAATCCGCGATGTGAGTTGCCGCCTCCGGCAAAAAACTGTTCTGGCAGCGGGATCGTGGCGATTCCGGTGCAAGTCGGCTCCCCAGCCTGATTCAGAGGGCACGCGCCGGGAGGCAGGACGCGCGTGCCGCTGAACGGCTGCGCAATCCCAATCGTCGTGGAACGGGCAAACACGAATCGCTGCTGCCCATGCCCGGGTCCAAACGCATAGTAAGTCGAATACTGGCCCAACGCGCGGCCAAAGTTTGTTTTATAGCTGGCCAGTTCCGTGGGATCGCCCGGCACCGAGGCCTCCGATCGCGAGCCAAAAAAATCGGTCGCCACGAAAGCGTCCAGCGTGAGGTACTCGCCCTTGGTGCTCTCCAGCGGATTGTCGCGCCGGTCGTGAATGAAAGTGAACCCTGGGCCACCCACTCTGGCTGGCAGCGAGAATAGTTGAATTTCACCGGGGTTAAAGTCTCGTGCGAAGTGGCTCGCCTTCACCGTTCGAAAATCAAAAGCGTACGTGATCGTGTTCGGCCCCGGACGCGTTTCCGGCTCCGTGCCCAGACTGCCAATCTGCTGACGCACGTTGATCTTGCCTTCCAGACGCTGCGAAGTGAACGTGGCCACGTCCAGACTGTTGTCGTAAAAGACCGTGTTGATCAGCTTGAACTTCTCGTTGTTGAACAGTTCCGGAATCGTATAACTGATCAATCCGCGTTGCTCCAAACGCCCGACGTGCGACTCAAATGCCAAAGTCTGATCTCTCCCGAACAGGTTCAGACGCGTCACGTTGAAGGTGACCCTCGGATTCACACCTGTCGTCCCCTTGGGCGCCGTCACTCCGGATGGAATGCCGGTCTCAAATTCAAAACCCGCGCCGTAGGTGAAGGTATAGCGTTTGGCTTCCTGCAACTGCACCAAAATGTTTTTCAGGGGATCGGTGCCTTCAGGATTCTGCACCGCCGTATCGACCTGGCTAAAAATACCCAGGTTGTAGAGGCGCGTCTGCGTGTCCAGCAGAGCCTGCTGGCTGAGCGGTTCTTCGGGCCGCATCTGTAACTGGCGCTCGACGATATATTCGCGCGTATGCTCGGTCCCGTCGATCAGAATTCGGCTCACCCGAAAGCGCTCACCTTCCTGGATGGCGAAGGTTACGTCCTCGCGATTCGGCTCACTGCTCGAGGGCTTGGTTGTGATATCGAGCGTCGCGTTGGGAAATCCATTGTTGAAATAATAGTTCAGGATACGTGCGCGATCATTGGCCAGGTCTTCTTCCGAATAGGGTTGCCCCGGCTGCGTGTTCGTTTCCGGAAGCTCGCCGGCGGGGATCCTCTCGTTGCCGGTCAGGCGAACCTGACCTACACGCGTGCGCGGTCCTTCGTCAATGTGAATCTCGACCGCAAGTCGGTTCGGGCCCTGGTAGTCGTCCACGACTTTCGTATCGATCTTCACATCGCGGAATCCATTGGAGCGATAAAGACTTTCGAGCGTGGCAACGTCGCCCTTGAGCAGCGTGCCGCTGTAACGACCGTGATTCAGAAAACGTGTAGCCGGCTGGATCTGCAGATAAGAACGCAGCTTCTCCGTGTCAAGAAATTCTTTGTTGCCCGTGATGTCAACCTTCACCAGGCTGTGCACCGGTCCGGGATTGATGCGATAGATCACACGCAAGATCTGCGGCTCGGATTGTTTTTCGATCTCGACGGTGGCGTCGAAGTGGCCGTGGGTCTGAAGATAATCGAGCAGGTTGCGTTTGCCTTCATTGAGCAGATCGTCATCGACAGCATCTTCCTCGTAAACCGGAATCTCCCTCCGCATAGCCCGGCGGCTAATTCCATATCCCGTAGCGTAGATCACCACCACCGGTCCGGGATCGATCTGAAAAGTGAAATCCACCGCATTGGCCTTCTCGTTGTACGTCTGCTGCGTGATGGAGACCTGCGCCAGCGCTTTGGACTGCTTCTGAAATTTCTTTCGCAGACGCTGCAGCGCATTATTGACCAGGGTGGCTGTAACCCGGGCGCCGGGGCGGATACGCCCGATTTTTTCCACCTCGCCCGCCGCCAGACCGGAAGTTCCAGTGACCGTCACGGTTCCAACGCGCGCCTGCGCCTGTGTCGTGACGTGCACCAGAATATTCACCTGCTGCGTCGCCGGATTCGAGGTGCTCTCGGCGGCCACCCGAGCTTGGTAATAGCCGTTTTCCTGCAAGAGGTGGCGAATGTTCTCGAGCGCCCGGTTCAGTCTTTCCATCGTATAAAGCTCGCCCAGCTGAAACTTCGACGCGTTGATGATCTGATTGGCCGTCGGTCTGCTGGGGCCACCCTCGACGCTGACCGCGCCCACAAAGAAGTTGGGCGCCGTCGTAAAAGTCAGCACGACTCCATCTCCGGAGGGCACAGCTTCGGCCTGAATGTCGGCAAAACGGCCTGTACTGTAAAGGATCCGAATGCTGTCGCGGACGCGATCCCGGTTCAGCGGCTCGCCTGCCTTCTGCGCGATCAGGCGCAAAAGGTGTTCCGTGTCGCTTTCAGAAACTCCGGGAAGCTCAATCGAGCGCACGGTGCGCCCTTCGTATTCCCAACTCATTTCCTGCGGCGGCTGTGAAAAGCCTGCGGCTGCTTCCCGTGGCAGCACGGCCGCGCACAGCAGGACCATCGCGAACAGCCATGTCGTGTACCGGTTCAGCAATGTTGTCCTTGGAGTCACTGCTACCGCACTTCGATGGAGCGCCCGTGTCGGGCCGTTGTATGACCGCTCCGCTTGCTTTATGACAAACTCTAGGAACCATTTAGTTAACCTCGACCGTGTCATCCCGGGCCAAGCAGGATTGCCGTTCTCGGCAATTCTGCGCAGTCGAGGAACCTGTTGGTTCCGTCTTCCCTCGTCAAATCAGAGTTTCCCGAGCGCTTATTGCCACGCCCCGCCTCTTATAATACTGGTTTCCAGGCCTGGAACCGGTGACCTGTTTGGCACGCGAAGAACCTCTCAAAAAGTCCGTCGAAAGCCCGGCGGCGGATTTTGTAGACCGCTACTCGCGCCAGATCCTGTTTGCTGGAATCGGCGCAGCCGGTCAGCGCAAGCTCGCTCGGGCGCGGGTGGCGATTGTCGGCTGCGGCGCCACCGGTTCGGCCTTGGCCGGACTGCTGGCCCGAGCGGGAGCGGGACAGCTTCGCATCATCGATCGCGATTACGTCGAGCCCAGCAACCTGCAACGACAGTCCCTGTTCGATGAACACGACGCAGCCGAATCCCTCCCCAAAGCTATCGCGGCCGCGCGCAAGATCGCCGCTTTGAATTCCTCCATTCAGGTCGAGGCCAAGGTTGAAGATCTAATTCCGTCGAATATTGAACCGTTACTTGAATCGTCCGATCTCATCCTCGACGGAACCGACAATTTCGAGACTCGCTACCTAATCAACGATTACGCCGTCGAGCGCTCCGTTCCCTGGATTTATTCTGCGTCGGTGGGAAGCTACGCCGTCGCTCTGAACGTCGTGCCCGGTCAAACGGCATGTCTGGCCTGCATTTTTCCGGACTCTCCGCGAGGCATGGTCGAAACCTGTGAAACCTCCGGCATTTTGAACTCCGCAGTGAATTTGGTCGCCTCGATCACGGCGACGGAAGCAATGAAATTGTTGGTTGGCGGACCCGACATGCCGACCCTCCGCCGAACCCTGCTTTCTTTCGATGTTTGGACCAACGACCGCGCCGAGATTGGGGCGGCAAAGCCGCGTCCCGGTTGCCGCGCCTGCGGGCAGCGGGATTTTATTCATCTCGCCGGCGAGGGCCGACCGCACATCACGCTCTGTGGCAGGAATTCGGTGCAGATTCATGAGCGGCAAAGGCCGATTGATTTCGCCGAACTCGATCGCCGACTGCAGGCGCACGGCCAAGTCCGGCGCAACGAGTACGTCCTGAAATTCTGGTGCGACCCCTACGAGATGACTTTATTTCCCGACGGCCGCGCGATTATCAAAGGCACCGCCGACCCCGCCGTCGCCCGTAGTTTGTATGCGAGATACGTGGGGAGTTAGCCGCGAGTCTGAAGAAACTTCAATGGTAGCGTCGTGCTGTGTGGAACGGGCGAACGGCTCGACGATTCTGCGGAGCAGTCGAAGCATCCTTACCCCGCCTGTTTCATCCGCGGATACCAGTCGGCCGCAAGATCGACCCAATGCCGATTCTGCCTCGCGAAAGGCGCAGCTTTCTTCCGTGCCAGACCAGCCCTTCAAACGGTTTCGCAGGTGCGCGCGCTTTGTACACGTCGTCCGAGGACTCGAAGTGCAGCAATCGCACGGCGTCACAGCGGCTCGGTGAATCCGTCGCAGTGATGGAATTTCTGCTGAAACAAGGGGGGCGATGTAGATTTCCCGAGAGGCCAATGTGAGGCGTTGCCGAGGCCCCAGCCATGTTCTACACACAGCAGCATCGGCGTTTTGGCGGCATGGGGAATGATCGGCGAGATCACACCAGCCCGACGGCGACGTGAGCCACAAATCGGGGCGGCGGTTTGCGTTGCAGGAACTGGTTTTGCGAGGGGGGCTGCTTCGGCTGGGGCGGCGCGATGATCGGTTAGCGGTCGTCCGTGCTCTGCTCGGAGCGACAACGCGCGGGCCGTGCCTGCGGCGGGACCAGCTGATTTCTATCCCGCCCCACAACTCGCCCCTCACGTCTCATTCTGTTAATCTTCTCTGCTCAACATGGCAAACCTCGCCCAAGTTCAGACAGGCGCCGGCGTTCGTCCCGAACCCAGCCCGCTTTACCGATGGCTGGCGTTGTTCTTCGTCAGCCTGGCGATGTTCGGCAATTATTACGTTTACGACTGCATTGCTCCGATTGCCGATCTGCTTACCCGCCAGCTCGGATTCTCCGACTCGAATATCGGCCTGCTGCAGGCCATCTACAGCATTCCCAACGTTGTGATGGTTCTGATCGGCGGCTACATCGTCGATCGCATCGGCACGCGTAAAGCGTTGTTGATTTTCGGAGTCCTCTGCTTCGTCGGGGCGGGGATCACCAGCGTTTCGGCAATGCTGCCCATCATGGCGGCGGGCCGGCTGGTTTTTGGATTGGGTGCGGAGTCTTTGATCGTTTGTGTCACCACCGCCGTCGCGAAATGGTTTCGTGGAAAGGAACTAAGCTTTGCCTTCGGCATCAACCTCATGATTGCCCGGGCCGGCACCCTGCTGGCCCAGCAATCGCCTTCCTGGGCCGGGTTTGCCTATTCGTACTGGCGCAATCCGCTGCTCATCTCGGTGGGCTTCGGCGCCCTTTGTGTCATCGGGGCAATCATTTATTGGCTGCTCGAGGTGTATGCCGAGCGCCGATATCAGGTGGGAGAAGCCGGCGTCACCGACAAAGTCGTATTCAGCGATATCAAGACGTTTGGCCTCTCCTACTGGTACATCGTTGCCCTCTGCGTAACCTTCTACTCCGGTATCTTTCCCTTCGAAACCTTTGCCTACAAGTTCTTCATGTACGGGCATCACGTGACCCGCGAAGCCGGGGGCGATCTGGTCGGCCTGCTGACGCTGTTCACGATGTTCGGCACCCCGGTTTTCGGACTGTTCGTTGACAAGATCGGCAAACGCGCCTTGCTGATGATGCTCGGTTCTGTGCTACTCATCCCGGTTTACTTGATGATGGCCTACATTCACTCCTCGAATTACGTGACGGTGTACCTGCCGTCGACGGCGGATGGCCATTTTGCCTTGGTTGCCCACCATCTTCCGCCCATCCTGCTTGTGACCATGGCGATGATGGGGACCGCCTTTTCCCTGATTCCGGCGGTGATGTGGCCCTCGGTCGCATACTTGGTGGACCAAGCAAAATTGGGAACAGCCTATGGGTTGATGACGATGATCCAAAACATCGGGCTAGCCGGTTTCAATCTCGTCATTGGCTGGGCCAACGACCATAGCCACGCCGGAGCATCCAATCCGGGCGGATACGCCCTAGGCATGTGGATCTTTTCCACGCTGGGATTTTTAGGACTGCTGTTCGCATTTTTGCTGCGCCAGCGCGAATTG
>JASHRE010000535.1 GCA_030037515.1 Candidatus Sulfotelmatobacter sp. | reverse complement strand
ATGTATCGCGCCGCGTCGACGCGAATGCGGCCGCTGCTGATGACTTCTCTTTCCGCCTGTATCGGCCTGTTTCCGGCGGCCATTTCCACCGGTATCGGTAGTCAGGTACAGCGCCCTCTGGCCACCGTGATCGTGGGCGGAATGCTCGTCGGCCCCGTCATGCTGCTTCTCGCGGTGCCTGCCCTGCGGCTGATTTTCCTCGGCGGTGAACATCAGCTGACCATTGATCAGCCGGAACCAAGGGAACAGGAGGGATCAGAATGAAGACGGTGCGCCGCTTTCTCCTGATGATGACCGCGGCCGTCTTGCTGTCGGGCGAAAGCTTCGCGGCTCGGGCAGATCCTGCGCCCAAACAGACGATTTCCGAGAGCAGCGAGAAGTCCGCCGATCGGCAGAAAGATGGCGTTCGCAACGACAAAGAGCAGGCGCGCCCGAAGCAGGCTGATGAGAATCAAGATCAGCCCGCCGACGTAACTCGAACTACAAGCAAACCTCGGCCGAGAGCAAGCCACTCCAAGCCGATTCCGACTCATCAATCGCGCCCGGCCAAGAGGCCAGGAACGAACAGTCCTCGAACCGACGCGCCCGCCAGCGCTGCACCGCTACAGCAGATGGGCCCAAACGGGGCCGCCAACGTTCCCAACAAAGTGGTCACCCATCATCCGTCTGCGCTCCCGTCGGCTGTTTCGCTAAATGGACAGCAGTTTAACAATTCCCGCGATCCGGGTGCGCACTTGGCTGTGAGTGGAGGACCACCGGCTTCACCCCGGGGCACCGCGGCGATCAACGGCACCAAGGTGAAGCACAAATAGGTATGAGTACTAGTCGCAAAATAAGGCTCGTTGGCCTGGCGCCAGGTCTGACCGCGATCTTGGCGATGCTGATTGCTGCAGGCTGTGCGGTCGGCCCCAACTTCAAACATCCAGCTGCGCCCAACGTTCCCGGCTATGTGCCCAGCCTGCCCACGACCACAAACAGCAGCCCGAATGTCAACGGCGGAGAAGCGCAAACTTTCGCCCAAGGGCGCGACATTCCCGGAGACTGGTGGACGCTATTTCACTCGAAAGCTCTCAACGATTTGATCGAGCGCTCCCTCAAGAACAATCCCGATCTTAAATCCGCGCAAGCGGCATTGCTGGTTGCGCGCGAGAGTACTTTGGCGCAACGCGGTGCGTATTATCCCAGCGTCTCGGGAGGCTTTTCTGCCACTCGGGCGAAAACATCGGAGGAAATCTCGCCGGTACCCAGCTTCACCACCTTTCAATACAGCCTGTTTACCCCCGAGGTCAGCGTTTCATTTGTCCCAGACGTTTTTGGCCTTAACCGTCGGACCATGGAATCTCTCAAGGCGCAGCAGGAACAAGCACGCTACGTTGTGGCCGCGACGAATATCACTTTGAGTTCAAACGTTGCCGCCGCCGCGATTCAAGAAGCGTCGTTGCGCGGGCAGATTGAGGCGACCAACGAACTGATCAAAATCAACACCAACATGCTGGACGTGTTGCGCAAGCAATTCGAAAAAGGATATGTCGGACGGCTCGATGTGGCCGCCCAAGAAGCGCAGCTTGCTCAAATCGTCGCCACACTACCCCCACTGCTAAAGCAACTCGCTCAACAACGTGACCTGCTGGCCGTATTGTCGGGCGGCTTTCCGAACGAGGATCTGGTCGAGAAGTTTGAACTGTCCAGCCTGCAGCTTCCGCAGGAACTTCCCCTTGCCCTTCCGTCGAAGCTCGTGGAACAGCGCCCGGACGTGCTCCAGGCCGAGGAAAACCTGCATTCTGCAAGCGCCCTCATTGGGGTCGCGCGGGCAAATCGCTTGCCCAGCTTTAACCTGACCGGTGACGTCGGCAGTATGGCGCTGGCTTTCGGCAACATATTCTCCGCGGGAAATGGTTTTCGGGACGCAACGGCTGGTGTTACGCAACCCATTTTTGAGGGTGGCACCTTGATGCACAAAGAGCGCGCCGCCCGGGCAGCCTACGTTCAAGCTGACCAGCAATATCGCAGCACGGTGTTGACCGCGTTTCAGAATGTCGCGGACACTCTGCACGCCTTAGAGCAGGACGCCGACGGCCTCAAGGCTGCGGTGGCAGCACGCGATGCCGCCAAACTCACCCTCGACCTTACCACGCGGCAAATGCAGGCCGGTTACGTGAGCTATCTGGCCCTGCTGAGCGCGGAACAGAGCTATCAGCAAGCCGTGATTAACCTTGTGCAGGCCCAGGCCAATCGCTATGCCGACACTGCCGCATTGTTCCAGGCGCTCGGGGGCGGATGGTGGAACCGCCCGGATGTGCCCAAGAGCTAGGCACCAAGCTTGGGCTACCCCAACCTCGAGATTCCCCAGTGTCGTGGCAAGAACAGTGTTGTGCGCGTGATCGCAATTGGGCGTTCCATTGCTGTCACCTGATCTGGCAGGCAGAATCGGGGGTTCCCAACGACTCGCCAACTCGACCGCTGAACGCCGCGCGGTGCTCGTATACTGCCACCGCGCCTTCGGGATCTGTCTGGGTTTGGCAGGTGTGCTTCTTGCGGTTGATAACGTCGGTTTTTAACGATCTGTGTGCCGACTTGTTCAAAACCGTAGGGAGCGTTGTCCTGGGGCCGGGGTTTGCGCGAGCAGCCGCTTTCTGAGCGCCTAGATGAATTCCGACAACTGCAAACGGCTTCATTCTGAATGGAGCGAACGTTGAGAAGGCCACGGCGGGCGCTGCCGCAGTCGTCCCAACCTCCGCCAGCAAGTCGAGTTGGATGGGGGGCGGAAAGTCTTCCGTGACTTCAATTGGGTTGGACGTCGATTCGCGAAATCCCAAAGCAGTGCACGACTTCCCTGGCGATGATTCAACCAGCCGAGCTGCGACGGGTGATTGCTTTCGTCTTGTTACTCCCCGAATCGGCCGGGGCTTCGAACCCGATGCGGCGGTTGTTGGCGGGCGGGGG
>JASHRE010000534.1 GCA_030037515.1 Candidatus Sulfotelmatobacter sp. | reverse complement strand
GCTCGCAAGGAAGACCTCAATCGCGAGCGTCTGGCCCGGGGCGAACTCGGACTTGATATATACGGCTTGCGCAAAAAGGTGGCGGACCTGGGGCTCAAATACATCTGAAATTTTTTCTGCAATGTCGCCAACTTCGCAAACTGCCATCCCTTGCACGCTGATGCGCGGGGGCACGTCGAAGGGGCCTTTTTTTCTCGCCAGCGACCTGCCGGGCGATGTCGAGACACGGGATCGAGTGCTGTTGGCCGCCATGGGATCTCCCGACACCAGACAGATCGATGGTGTCGGCGGGGCGGACCCTCTGACCAGCAAGGTGGCCATCGTATCCCGTTCGTCGCGGCCCGGAATTGATGTCGATTATCTCTTTGCCCAGGTTTCTGTGGATCGGCCCTTGGTCGACGTGGCTCCAACCTGCGGAAACATGCTGGGCGGGGTCGGGCCATTTGCCGTCGAACGCGGGCTGGTTGAACCCCGCGACCCCATCACCTCAGTTTCGATTTACATGGTCAACACCGAAACGGTGGCGGTTGCGCATGTACCCACGCCCGGTGGCGAAGTAGCATACGCTGGCCAGGCATCAATCGCCGGCGTTCCCGGCACCGCGGCCGCGATTCGCATTGATTTCCGCGACACAAGCGGTTCGGTTTGCGGCGCCCTATTGCCGACCGGCAACGTGATCGACCGGATCGATGGAATCGAAGCAACCCTGATCGACAACGGCATGCCCATGGTTGTCCTGCGGGCTCGAGATCTTGGCAAATCCGGATACGAAACCCCGGCCCAGCTTAACTCCGACCAAGAACTTAAAACACGTCTCGAGGGCATTCGCATCCTGGCGGGAGAACGAATGGGCTTGGGCGACGTGGGTTCGAAAGTGGTTCCGAAGGTGACCCTGATCGCGCCGCCGCAGGCCGGCGGGCACGTAATGACGCGCACTTTCATTCCCCACAAATGCCACTCGGCCATCGGGGTCCTGATGGCGGTGACGGTGGGGACGGCGTGCATCCTTCCTCTCTCAGTTGCGTGCGGGGTCGTGCGCCAGCATGACGCCTCCGTGCAACGGCTGTCGCTGGAGCATCCCAGCGGCGAATTTTCTGTTGAGTTTCAGGTGGAGCGCAGCGGCAGGGGCCTGACGGTCGTTCGTTCGAGCCTGATTCGAACTGCGCGCGCACTTTTTCGAGGCGAGGTGCTGGTGCCGGCAAGCGTGTGGGAGGGCAAACCGCATCTCCCCTCCGTGGCTGTTCCGCGGGCTACCTGATATGCATCGCCCCAAATCCATTGCCGCCGTGGCTATCATCGGCTTTGGCGAGGCCGGAGGTATTTTCGCTAAAGATCTCGCCGCTCAGGGAAGGAAGGTCTCCGTCTTCGACATTCTCTTCAACAGCAATCGACGGCGACAACCCATGCTGACGAAAGCGCAAGCCTGCGGAGTAACGGCCGCCTGCAGCCTGAAGGATTGCCTGCACCAAGCCGAACTGGTGATTTCAGCCGTCACGGCTTCGTCAGCGTTGGAGGTGGCGAAACAGGCAGCGCCGATTCTGGGTGAGGATCAACTGTTTCTTGACATTAATTCGGTTTCGCCCGCAAGCAAGCGCAACGCTGCCAAATATGTCGAACGGAGAAGAGCGCGATTTGTGGAGGCAGCCGTCATGTCCGCGGTGCCCAAGCACCGCTTGCGGGTTCCCATGCTGCTGGGCGGACCGCATGCATCTGAGGCCGCCAAACGTCTGCGCAAAATTGGAATGAATGCGAAGCCGTTTAGCGATCAACTCGGCGTTGCTTCCGCGGTCAAGATGTGCCGCAGCGTCATTATTAAAGGCCTGGAAGCTTTGCTCATCGAGTCCCTCTTCGCAGCGCGCAGGTATGGAGCTGAAGATAGGGTGCTCGAGTCTCTGGCCGCGAGTTATCCGGGAATGGGTTGGGAGGGTGATTTGCCTGATTACCTGATCAGCCGCGTCGCCGAACATGGCCCGCGACGAGCCGCGGAAATGCGCGAGGTGGCGCAGACACTCAAGCAGGTTGGCGTGGACCCTGTGATGGCGCTGGCGGCGGCGCAACGCCAGCAGCAACTCGCCGACGAGATGGCCAAACAAAACTTTGCGCTTGATTCGATCGAGCGGTTCTCCTGGCGATCCCTGAGTGATGCGCTGGGACGGTCACGACGCCGGAGCGGGTGAAGCAAGCGAAGCTCCGCACCACGAATGACAGGTCGGCGTGCGCGCCTTTGTCGCTTGACTGGGATTTCCGGCTGGCATCCGGAAATTCCGTGATTAACGCCCGGGAGCTGAGATTTCCGAAGCCGCCGATCGCAAACCGCCACGCGAAAGATTGATGCTTATTTTTGCCCCCTGCGCGTGCTCGGCCATGAGCGCGGCCACGCGAGAGCCCTCCCCGTTTTCGAGCGCCTGAACGATGGCGTGATGCTGGCGGTGCGAGTAGAGCAGGTGGTCGTACATGCGGGGAAGATCTATTTTGTCAAACGCAATGGCATGGGCCGCCGCAAATGGAATTCGCCCGTTGCGCTCGAGCGCCTCGGCGACAACTTTGCTGCCCGATCCCTCGACAATCAGCGAATGGAATTGTCGATTCATGTCGCCGTATCGCGCTTCGTCGGCCAGAACCAGATGTCCCTTGGCGAAGATCTCGTCTCCCTCGCGGAGACATTCGTAGAGAGAGCGAATCAGACGGCGGGACGGCCCTTGCTCTGCCAACATGCGAGCCGCCAGCCCTTCGAGGGTGCCGCGGACGTCAATCGCATCCATGATTTCCTGCGGCGTAAATCCCCTCACCACAAAACCACGAGTGTCGAGCTGAGTCAGCACCCCTTCCTGCGCCAGCATGGGCAGGGCCTCACGCACTGGGGTCCGGGAAACTCCCAGCTTGGCCGCCAGTTCGACCTCTCGCACCCGCTCCCCCGGAGACAGTTCCCCGTGCAGGATCATTTCGCGTATTCTGACGATCACCCTCGAATTTTTGCCCGCCATTTGTGTGCAAATCGGAAACCAGCGCAAAACGCGCCGAAATGCGAGCACATTCTACTACGCCAGTTGCAGGTTTCCCCGGACGAGACCTGCAGAAGGATGCGCACGATATCATGCAAACGCATGATGCAAACTCGGCGAATCCAGGGAGGATCAAGCCACTGCGAGGCCGGTGTAAAAAACCGATCGATCGCTCAAGACCAGTCACGAAACGGTTTTGCAACCGGAACCCGACGGCTGCCCCCGCCCGTGGCAGAGTTCCTCGTGAATAGCCCGTGCTCACGCTTTTAGCCCAAACAAGCGCATGGCATTTTCCTTCAAGATCAGCGGACGCACTTCATCACGGATGGGAATCTTCGCAAAATCCGCCAACCATCGATCCGGCGAAATCAGCGGATAGTCTGAACCGAAAAGCACCTTCTGCTGGAGCAGGGTGTTGGCGTATTGTAGGAGTGTCGGCGGGAAATATTTGGGCGACCAACCCGAAAGATCAATGTACACCTGCGGCTTATGCAGACACACAGAGATCGCCTCGTCCTGCCAGGGAAACGAGGGGTGCGCCATGATGATGGGCATGTCGGGGAAGTCGACGGCTACGTCATCGATATGCATCGGGTTGCCGTACTTCAAGTGAACCCCGCCGCCCCCGGGCAACCCCGCGCCGATGCCGCTGTGGCCGGTATGAAAGATCACCGGCAATTTGGCTTGGTGGATGACTTCGTAAAAGGGATACGCCAGCTTGTCGTTGGCGTAAAACTGCTGCACGGGAGGATGCAGTTTGAACCCGCGAATGCCGCCAAGGGCAATGAGTCGCTTGGCTTCTTCGACGGCCGCTTGGCCGCGCATGGGGTCGACACTGGCGAAAGCGAACATGATATCGGAGTTTCGCGCGGCGAAGGCGGCGACCTCGTCGTTGGGAACCTGGGTGCGTCCGGTGAGTTGTTCGTCCACGCTGAAAATCACGCAACCGATCTTGCGCGAGCGATAATACTCGGCCAGGGCGTAGCGGTCGCGGTGCACGCCGGAATTGCCGAAGTATTTCTTGACCGCCTGGTTCGCTCGATTGTTGCCGTCTTCATTCTCAAGGTGCACGTGCACGTCAATGGCGACCAGGTCGCGAACGTTCATTTCTTAGCCTCTTTCAAGGGCGGCTGCAGTCCTCGCTCATCCAACTCTTTCTGGGTGACGTGAAACGCCGTGTTGGCTGCGGGTACGCCGGCATAAATGGCGGTCTGAAGCAGCAGCTCTTTCAGATCGGAGGGCTCCAGTTCGTGTTGCAGCCCGGCGCGGACGTGCATGGCAAACTCCTCCCATCGCCCGAGCGCGGCCATGGTTGCGAGCGCAAGCAACCGTCGTGTCCGTACATCCAATTCCGGACGGGTCCAGATCGTGCCCCATGCATAGCGGGTAATCAGCTCCTGAAACTCGCGATTGAAATCGTCGGTTCGGGCTATCGCCCGATCAACGTAATCATCGCCCAAAGTGGCGCGGCGCATGGCAAATCCTGCTTCCGAACGCCGAACCTCGTCGAGCCCGGGTAGCAGAAATTCGAGCAAGGCGGCAAGAAATGACCTGGGGCGCTCCAGGTTGGAAAGATGGGCCGCCGGCAATTGCAGAGAACGCGCTTCTGGGATATCCCTGGCCAGGACTTCGCCGTTCCCGCTCCAGGGAGTTGAAACATCGCGATCCCCGGAAATTACCAGCGTCTGAATCGGGATGTTCCGCAGGATCTGCCGCGAATCGAAGTCGCGCAGCGCGGCACAACATCCGCAATATCCGACTGGATCAGAGCCCAACAAAACAGACTTCACCGCACACGCGTATGGATTGGAATTGGCCAGATGGGGCGAGAAAAATCGCTGCATCACCATATCCACGATGGCGGCCATTCCTCCCTTGCTTACCGTGTTGATTCGCGTTTCCCAATGGCTGCGCTCTCCGAATTTCGGCGAGGTGTTGGCGAGAACCAGGCTGGTCACGCGATCCGCGGCGTTTACCCCCAGCCACTGGCCAATAGCGCCTCCTAACGAGAGGCCACAAAAGGCGAAGTTGCCGATGCCGAGCGAATCAGCGAGGGCGAGCAGGTCTCGTCCCAGCATTTCGATCGAGTATTCGCCTTTGCTGACTTCTGAGGCACCATGGCCGCGCGTGTCGTATCGCAATACCTGAAAATGCGAAAGCAGATCCCCAACTTGCGGTGCCCACATCGCATGATCTGTGCCGATCGAATGGGACAGGACCAGCACTGGTTTCTCAGGCATTCCCTCGAGCCGGTAAAAGAGCCGGGCATGGTTGCAATGGGCAAATGGCAAGTTTTATCGCTCCCTCCGGTTCGAGGTGGTGCCATTCAGCAGAGCCTCACGGAAGGCCTCCGCCGATCCGAGGTACTGTTCTGGAATCGCCAGTTGGTCGAGCACAGAACGATCCAGGCGTGAGCTGACTTCGGGCAATTCTGCCAACAGCGTGGAGAGATCTTTGTTCTGTCGAACGCTCTTTTGTATTGCGTCCTCCAAAAGCTTGTGAGCGACGTCTCGCCCCAGCTCGGCGGCTAGCAGCATCATCACGCGCTCGGCGAAGTTCACGCCCCTTGTGTTGGCAAGGTTTTGCCGCATGCGCGCGGTGTCCACCGAAAGCCCGTCCGCAACCTCCGCCATCGATGCGGCCGCGGACCCCATCGCTTGAACGATCGACGCTATCGTCGGGCCCTCCGATTGCCAGCCACCGACGGCACGTTCGTGCTCCTGCACCATCGCGGAAAGAAAGCTCGCCACCAACCCGGGAACTCGCTCGGCCGCGGCGAGAGTCAGCGCGCAAGCAATCGGATTTCTTTTGTGCGGCATGGCGGAAGAACCGCCTCTGCCCTCGCCCCCGGGCTCGGCCACTTCCCCCACTTCGCTCTGCATCAGCAAGCTGATGTCGCGCGCCATCTTTCCCAGCGAACCGGTCAGCACTCCACCCGAGCAGACCAGATTGGCCAAACGATCGCAATGCGCGTGCCAGGGCGCTTCGGGACAGCGCAATCCAAGTTCCTGCGCGAGCCCGCGAGCCACAATCCCTCCCTTATCGGCCAACGACGCCAACGTCCCCGATGCCCCACCGAATTGAAGAACCAACGCCTCATCGAACGCGGACTCCAGACGCCTGCGACCTCGTCTCAGCGCGCCCAGCCAGCCCGCGACTTTCAAGCCGAACGTCACCGGCGGAGCTGCCTGCAGCAAAGTTCGGCCCAGCGTGACCGTGTTTTTGTGTTTCTCGGAGAGCACAACCAGAGCTTTCTCCAACCGCTTGAGATCGCTGGTGATGATTGATTGTGTCCGCTTTAGCAAGAGCACCAGCGCCGTGTCGGCGACGTCCTGGCTGGTTGCACCCCAATGCACCCATCCCGCTGCCTCCGGGTCTGTGGCCCTTACTTTTTCAGTCAAGGCCTTGACCACAGGGATTCCCGGAGTGCCGGCGCGAAACGTGCCCCGAGTCAGAGCATCCATATCGAATTCACTGGCATGTGCCGCAGCAGCGATCCGATCGGGTACGGATTTCGGCACGATGCCGGCGCGCGCCTCAGCGCGAGCGAGCGAGACCTCAAAATCGAGCATCGCTTGCAGAACCGAGATGTCCGAGAACACTTCGGCGAGGGGTTCGGTGGTGGCTAGACCCTCGATGAGACGCGGTGCCAACGGCTGCTCCCTCAGTGCGGCATTATACGTGCGACCGACTCGTCCCAGGAGGTCGGCTTTAGGAACCCGCAGGGGGCAAGAACAGGTGAATGGACCTCCGTCAATGATGAGTCGGCATTGCCAGACCAAGCGATTCGGACTAAATTATCGCGGTCGCTGTGAGGAGGCTCTATGCCCATTCTCGATGCCAACAGTGGTATTGATGCAGTCGTGCGCCAATACGCTTTCCCCGACATCCATGTCGGCGGCGGAGAGGGCGAATCTCCCTGGGTTCCTTTCCGGCCGCAGGTATTTATTCGCCATCTCGCATTCGACGTGCGAATGAACATGTACGCGAATGTCCTGTGGGTGAAAACGGGAGGCATGCTGGGCCGGCATCGCCATCGGGGGCGAGTCTTTGGTTATACCCTCGAAGGAAGTTGGCGTTATCTCGAGTACGATTGGATCGCTCGCGCGGGCAGCTACGTGCAGGAAAGTCCCGGCGCCATTCATACCCTGGTTTCCGACCAAGGCATGAAGACGGTTTTCTGGCTCAACGGATCGCTGGAATTCGTAGACGAAAAGGATGGCCTGCTCGAGACCCTCGATGTCTTCTGGTTTATGGATCATTATCTCGGCTATTGCCGTGAAAACGGCATCCCGATCAACAAGAAACTGTTTGTGTGAGTTTGAGCGAACCTCGCTCTCTGTCGGCAGCGGTCATTCTGAAGCCGGCGGGATGACGCCGTTCCCCGGAAGGCGCCCAATTTTTGAAACTGATGCGCTAGCCCGGGGTTGCGCTTGGCCCCCTTGGCACCTTTGCTATGATGCGGCGGCATGGACCACTCCCGCTACGAAACTGGTTTGGTCGCGATTTTGTTTTTCACTTGGGGTACGGTCTTCCTGGGCCGGATGTCGGCGTTGTATCTTGCGCCCTACTTCGCGCCGGAATTTCATCTCAGCCACGGACAGGTGGGCACTGTGGCGTCAGCGCTGGCCATCACCTGGGCAATATCGACTCTTGTGTTCGGCGCCTTGTCGGATAGGGTGGGCCGCAAGCCCGTGCTGGTTCCCGCCATGTTTGTCTTCTCCATCCTGTCGTGGGCATCCGGACTGGTGCGTAGTTTTCCTCAACTGCTGCTGGTGCGCGCGATGATGGGAGCGGCCGGAGGACCGGCGTGGTCCACCATGACAGCACTCATCGAAGAGTCCTCGCCCTCGGATCGCCGTGGGCGAAACATAGGTCTGGTGGTCAGCGCCGCGGCGCTTGTCGGTTTGGCCGCCGCCCCAGTGTTGACGACGCAGGTGGGGGCACGTTGGGGTTGGCGGTCGGCATTCTTTGTGGCCGCTGCTCCAGAACTGTTGATGAGTCTTCTGGTTTGGAAGTTCGTAAAAGAGCCCGCCCCAGGGATCTGCCTCGACGACAAGCCTTCGTTGTCTGAGTATCTTTCCATCCTCCGCTATCGCAACATGTGGTTGTGTTGTTTGGGAGCGGCTGGATTCATGGCATGGTTGTTCGCGGTAAGTCTATTCGCGCCGCTCTACATCACAGAAGTTGTTCACGAGTCCGCGACCACAGCCGGCTTCCTGCTTGGTGCAAGCGGATTGGGCAGCTTCTTTCTGGGATTTCTGCTTCCGTCGCTCTCAGACCGATGGGGCCGCAAGCCGCTTTTGCTGCTGATGGCGGCCATGTCTGCGGTGGTGCCCCTCTGTTTCCTCGTGCCGGTGCTGTATGTCTATCCGCTGGTGCTGGCGCTGATCGTTCTCGCCGCCAATTCCGGGCAGGGCATTGCCAGCGTTGTCCTGGTTCTGGTGCCCACCGAAAGCGTGCCGGCTCAATTTCGCGCCACATCCATCGGTCTTTCAACGTTGGCGGGAGAGGTGATGGGCGCGACCGCCGCGCCGATTCTGGCGGGCACATTGGCGCAAAGACATGGCCTCGGCGTGACCATGTGGCTGGCGGCGGCGGGCAGCGGGCTTTTATTTCTGGTCACGCTTTTTCTTCGCGAAACCAGACCGGTTGCGAGGTTGGCGATCACACCATCGATTGCAGCAAGGCTCGAGGAACAGCCAGACAGCGAAGATTAACTGGTCCACAGGCGAAGGGCCAGCAACCGACGGCGCAGCTATGCCCGCCTACTTGCCCGCCGTTGTTGCCTGCTCTCCCAGCAAGTATTTTTCGACAAACAACACCGTCGCGTAGAACTGGAAGTCGGCATTGTTTTTCTTGGCGAAGCCATGACCTTCATCTTTAGCGGCAAGGTACCAGACCGGAGTGCTTTGCGACTTCAGTGCGGCGACCATCTGGTCGGCTTCGCTTTTCGGAACCCGCGGATCATTCACGCCTGCGACCACGAACATCGGCTTGGTGACATTGTTCACGTGGTTCATGGGCGCGATGCTTTCGAGAAATTCCCGCATTTTCGGATCGCGTTCGTCTCCGTACTCCACGCGACGCAAATCCTGGCGATACGGTTCGGTGTGCTCGAGGAAGGTGACCAGGTTTGACATGCCGACCACATCAACCGAGCAGGCGATCAGGTCGTTGTAGCGCGTCGCCGTGGCCAAAGTCATGTGGCCGCCGTAGCTGCCGCCCGTGACCATGATTTTGTCACCCTCGAGATTCGGCTGCTGCTTGATCCAGTGCAACAGTGCCTCGATGTCCTTGTAGGAATCTTCGCGTTTGAAGCCGTTATCGAGCGCCACCCACGTCTTGCCAAAGCCGGTGGAACCACGAACGTTGGGGAAGACCATGGCAACGCCGAGTTCATCCAGATAGTAGTTGTTACGACCGAGAAAGCCCGGACGTGATTGTCCTTCGGGACCGCCGTGAATGTTGACGATGATGGGCCGCCGGCCGGAAAATTTCTGTGCGGAGGGCATATATAGCCAGCCAGAAATCTCTTTGCCGTCAAACGATTTCCATTTCACCAGCTGCGGCTCGACAAAGCGATCGGCATTGAGGCCGCCGGTCTCGCTGGTCGTCCAGCGTTCCAGTTTCCGTCCGGGAAGATTGATGGAATAGACGTCCGCCGGTGAACGCGCAGAGGTGATTGAGAAGGCCAGATCCGCACTGTTCTCATGCCAGTGGAGATCGCTGACCAGGCCCGCAGGCAACTTCGGCAGGGGTAACTCGCGGGAGCCGGCGTGCGCCGACGCTTTGGCCGATCC
>JASHRE010000533.1 GCA_030037515.1 Candidatus Sulfotelmatobacter sp. | reverse complement strand
TTATAAATGCCGCGGCTTCCGAGCATTTCGAAGTACTGCACTTTGTGGCGGCCGGGCGCGTCGGGGTGGTTGAACGTGTACGCGAAACTGGTGCCCTCCAGCGGCGTTTGCTGGACCCCGTTCACCTCGGTCGGAGGCGTAATCGATGCGAGTTCGTAGATTGTGGGTGCGATATCGTTGACGTGCGTGAATTGAGTGCGCACAACCTCGGGCTGCGCAACGTGTCCCGGCCAGGAAACGATCAAAGGATCCCGAGTTCCACCGAGGTGAGATGCGACTTCTTTCGCCCACTGAAACGGCGAGTTCAGAGCCCAAGCCCAAGCGGTCGCGTAGTGGTTCAGGAACATCTCGCCGCCCAGATCGTCGATATGTTCAAGCCGGTCGCTTATGTTTAGCGCTTTACCGTCGATGCCGACCGCATCGTGACCTTCAAAGCCGCCTTCGGCACTGGCTCCGTTATCCCCGGGGATATAGAAGACGACCGTATCCTCAGTGTGACCGTCGGCGCGGATGGCAGCCAGGAGACGGCCTACTTCGTAATCCGTATGTGAAAGGAATCCCGCGTAGACTTCCATTTGCCGCGACACCAGCTTCTTTTGATCCGCGTTGAGTGAATCCCACGCGGGGATCTCTTTGGGGCGGGGTGTCAGTTCGGCATTCGCCGGAATCACGCCCAGCTGCTTCTGCCGCTCGAACGACCGCTCGCGAATTGCATCCCAACCCGCGTCAAATTTACCTTTGTATTTCGCGATCCACTCGGCAGGAACGTGGTGAGGAACGTGCGTCGCCCCGGTGGCGAAATAGAGGAAAAAGGGCTTGTCTGAGGCTAATGCATCGTGCCGATGCACCCAGCCGACAGCATCGTCGACTAGGTCGGTGGTCAGGTGATAACCGGCACGGCGCGCTGCCAGTGGATCAGCGGGGAGCGTGTTGCGATAGAGGGTTGGCTCCCACTGGCTGGTCTGGGCGCCCAGGAAACCGTAGAAATATTCGAAGCCAAGACCAGTCGGCCAGCGATCAAACGGCCCGGCGGCGGTCACTTCCCAGACCGGCGTGTTGTGCCATTTCCCGAAGGCGGCGGTGCTGTAGCCGTTTTCCTTCAATACCTCTGCCACCGAGGCAGATTCCTTCGGCCAAAGCGAGTTGTAACCGGGATAACCCGCAGCCAGTTCGCTGATGTTACCGAATGCCATCTCGTGGCTGTTGCGTCCGGAAAGCAGAGCGGCACGCGTGGGCGAACACATCGCGTTCACGTGGAAACGGTTGTAGCGAAGCCCACCGTTGGCAAGCTGCTGCAGTGCAGGCGTGTCGACTGGGCCGCCGAACACGCTGGTCGCACCGAAACCGACGTCATCGAGCAGGATCAACACAACGTTCGGCGCTCCGGGATGAGCGCGTGGAGGCTGCGGCCATTGCGGTTTAGATGCTCCCTGCGACGCGGCGTTGTTTCCCTTGGAAGCCGAAGCAGTTTTGGGTTTGCCAGCGTCGGCGGCAGCAACCGCCGAAAAAGAGATGGCGGAAAGAAAAAACAACACCATCAAGATGCGAGTTTTCATTCCTATCCTCGATCACTCAAGCAGTTTTTTTTATTTCACTTGTCGCGCACGCAGCGGAATCCGAGATGGTTGGTGCTGGTCTCGGGATCCCCCTTGCCGCGGGAGCCGGTGATGTAGCGCTCACAATATTGATCCGTGCACAGATAAGACCCGCCCTTTTGCACGCGCTTGGCAACGCCGATCTCCTGCGGGTCAAAACTGTCGGAGGGTCCCTGGGGATTGATCGCGACGGTTCCTTTCTTTGAAAGCTGCGCGTAGTAATCGGGGCGGTACCAATCCGAAACCCACTGCCAGACATTGCCGGCCATGTCATACAGTCCGTAGTCGTTGGCAGGGAACGATGCCACCGGAGCTATACCGGAGTGGCCATCCTCGGCGGTGTTGTGGTCGGGAAAGTGTCCTTGGAAGGTGTTGGCCATCCACCTGCCGTCGGGCCTGAAGTCGTTGCCCCAAGGATATAGCTGGCGATCGCGGCCGCCGCGAGCGGCAAACTCCCATTCCGCTTCGGTCGGAAGCCGTTTGCCAGCCCACTTCGCGTATGCCATTGCATCCGGCCACGCAACTTGAACGACGGGATATCTCTCCTCGCCTCGCAGATCGCTGCCCGGCCCGTTCGGGTGACGCCAGTTTGCGCCGCGCACAAAACTCCACCAGCTCAACGGATGGTCGAGCGGTACGGGGTGGGCGGGTGGAGTGAAGACGACCGAACCTGGAGCCAGTTCGTCCGACGCGAGATTGGGGAATTCTTCCCGATCGAGTGGACGTTCGGCGATCGTCACGTATCCAGTCGCTTTGACGAACACCGCGAATTCCTCATTGGTCACATCGTTGCGGTCCATCCAGAAACCCTTTACTTCCACCTGATGGAGCGGCTGGGCATCTTCCATGCGCTCGGTTCCCATCCAGAAACGGCCGCCGGGAATCCACACCATGCCGTCGCGAGCGCTCCGCGAATCGGGAGCGGACTTGGCTTCGGCGGTCAACGTTTCTGTCAGGACTGCTGCGGTTAGCGAATGGCGTGAAAGTCCGGCATCGCACGGCGTGGTACCGCTCTCAAAAGCAGCGCTCCGCTCGGCTGCGCTTTGACTTCCCCCCGCGCGATTTTGGGCGATGCCGCAAACACCGAGCGCTATCAGCAGAGCGCGCCCTGCCCAAACCCAAGTCCGGCGTTTAGAAGGCGATGCCATCTGCTCGCTTCCTATTGGCCCTCGCCGGTCTTGGTTACATCCTTGACCGCCGCACAGAATGGCTTGGCGTCTTTGGTGCGGTGAATTCGTGCATGAAATACATCGTCCCACGTGATGTACGGGTAGAGATGATGAGCTTTGGCCTCCTCTTCGAAGGTGGCTTTTAGTTCAGCCAGTTTCTCGGGATATTTCTTGGCTAAGTCAATGCGCTCGGTGTAGTCGTCGTTCAGGTTGTAGAGTTCCCAGGCGCTTTCGTCGAAAGGCTGCGCGCTTTGGAAATTTCCCGTGATAAAGCTGTTTGGGTAAGGCAATTCCGCTTTCCAGCCGTCGTGATAAATCGCTCGCGAACCGAAGATGTAGTAGTACTGCAGCGTGTGACGAGAAGGTGCCTTGGCGTCGTCGATCGAGTATGCCAACGAAGTTCCCTCGATGGGCTGCTGCTCGATGCCCCTGATCCGCTCGGGCGCCTTGATGCCCACAAGATCGAGAGTCGTCGGAAGAATGTCGATGACGTGGCTGTACTGGGTGCGGATTCCACCCTTGTCCTTGATGCCTTTCGGCCAGAAGACGATGAGGGGATTGTGCGTGCCGCCTTCGCTATTGGCATCCTGCTTCCAGAACTTGAACGGAGTGTTTGCGGCCTGGGCCCAGCCGAGCGGATAGTTCCCTTGGCTGGCGGCGGGCGTGCCAATCTCCCCAATCTTGCCCAAGTTATAAGAAATCAGCTCTGCCTCGGTTAAATTCTTGTCGCAAAAGGAGCGGTCAACATCCCCGTTCAATGTGCCTTCTTTGCTCGCGCCATTGTCCCCGATCATGAGGAAAACGAGGGTGTTGTCCAATTGGTTGATCTCCTTTAAGTGATTGATCAAACGGCCGACTTCATAATCTGTGTACGTCAGATAGCCCGCGTACACCTCCATGAAACGCGCATACAGCCCTTTCTCGTCCTCCGACAATTGATCCCAGGCTTTAATGTCAGGGTTGCGAGCCGGGAGCTTCGCATCGGCAGGGATCACCCCCAGCTTTTTCTGGCGTTCGAAGACCTCCTCGCGGTAGACGTCCCAGCCCTTGTCGAATTTGCCCTTGTATTGATCGCTCCAGTATCTGTCCACCTGGTGCGGAGCATGAGTGGCACCGGGCGCGTAATAAAGGAAGAAAGGCTTGTCTGGAGCCGCCTTTTTCTGGCGGTCGATATAAAAGATGGCTTTATCGGTGATCTGATCGCTGAGGTGACGGCCGTCGGGACGGACGTGCGCCTGATCTTCCACCAGATCCGGCTTGTACTGGTCGGTTTGCGAACCAAGGAATCCGAAGAAATGGTCGAAGCCTTTGCCGGTTGGCCAATGATCAAATGGGCCCGCGTCGGTTGCCTCCTCGTCCGGGGTTATGCCGTATTTGCCCACTGCGAATGTGTTATAGCCATTGTCGCGAAGAATTTCTGCGATGGTCCCGGCCGTGGCGGGCATCCTGCCGTCCCAGCCGGGGAATCCGGCGGACAGAACGGTGTGTGAAAATCCGGAAACGTGCACGGATGCGCTGTTACGGCCAGTCAGCAGCGCTGAGCGAGTGGGGGCGCAGATCGCCGTGGTATGGAAGTTCGTATAGCGCAAACCATTGGCCGCCAGAGCGTCGAATGTTGGAGTATCAATGAGCCCGCCAAATGTGCCGGCCGCGCCAAAGCCCACATCATCCAGTAGGATCCAGACCACATTTGGGGCACCGGCAGGTGCTTTCTCGGGGTCCGGCCACCATTCTTTTGATTCAGCCAGAGTTCGCCCGACCACTCCTTCATAGGGCTGGGCCTGCTGAGCTTCGAGAGCTGGTTCCGCACCGGATGCAAGTAATAACGCTAACGCCAACACCCTCCATACGCCGTTATGTTTCATAGGCTCCTATTGGTCAAAATCATTTTGGTCAAAATCATTCAGGATTCGCTCCTTGCCTTTTCTCCCACTGCCTCTGCCAGACGCACCGAAGCCCACAGCCAGCCTGCCGCTTCCCGTCCTAGAAGGTGAACTTCGCGGCCAACTGAATTTCTCGTGAAATCCGTTGGAAGGTTGTTGGAGAGCCTGCCGAAGCAATCGTTCCATACGCCGCGCCGGCGGTGATGTTGGGCAACAGCGTTGTGCTTCCAGTGGCAGGGCCCGGAGCAACCGCCGACGGATTGTTGAATTGCGGGGTGTTGAACAGGTTGAAGAACTCCGCGCGGAATTGCAGGTTCTTCGACTCAGCCAACTGGAAATTTTTGAAGAGTGAAAAGTCGACGTTCTTCGTTCCCGGTCCCTGCAAGATGTTGCGGCCTGAATTGCCCCACTGCCCATTGGCGAGCGGTCCCGTTAGTGGAATGCTGACAAAGGCGGATGTGTTGAACCACTCCTGTAGCGTGCGTTTGCCAGTCGGTAAAGTTCCGTTGCCATAGCCGGGCACTAACTCGGCACGGGGAGTAAGGCCGTCTCCCACACCGTTTGCAGAAACAACTGAGAACGGCAACCCATCGAAGTAATTGAGAATGGCGTTCAGTTGCCATCCCTGGATCGCCGGTCTCAGCTTCCCGGAACTTTGAAACGGCAACTCGTAATTGACGCTTCCCACGAAGCGGTTGGGAATATTCAGGTCGGAATTTCCGTACTCGGCGCGAAGATTGTAGGGATTCATCGCATCGCCACTTGCATTGTTCGTGCCGGGGCTGTTTGTGTTTTCGTCGAGCGCGTGACTGTACGTGTAGGAAGCCAGGAACGTCAGTCGGTGCGCGCGCCGCTCCGCCGAAACCTGCAGGCCGTTGTAGCTGGAAATCTCATTGGTCTCGAGTTCGAAGATCTGAGCAAAGAAAGGATACGGACGATTCGCGGTGACGTTGGTTGTGCCGGGCGAACCTGCGTTGATATCGACCAGATCATCGAGATGCACACCGTGTGTTCCAACGTAAGCAATCGAAAGAACCGTAGAGGATGGCAGCTGCTGCTGAATGGTCGCGTGCCACTGCTCGCTGTACGGCGTCCTGGCGTGCGGATCCTGAGCGTACACGGGCAGCCCCGGCGGCAGGTTGCTGGCATCCGTTGCGGGGGTATGCACGAACCCGTTGGACGCGTAATTGAACGGAGCGCCATTGCTGGCAGCCGCGCCGTATACCGACGAGTTGTTAAACGCCCAGTAATCGATCGCCGGCGCATTGTTTGACAGGCCGTCAGAATTCGTGACGTTGGGGGCCGAATAGTAGGTTCCGAACCCGGCATGGAAGACAGTCTTGGCCGTCACCTTGTAGGCAAAGCCCAGGCGCGGCATGAAGTTCAAATTGTTGCCGTTGGCGCCGCTGCGCGGCACCCCGTTGGTTCCCACCTGGATCAACTCCGTTGTGGACAGCGAGGGAACGAAGTTGTACATGCGGTTCTCGACTTCGGTCCACGGCCATCCCAGGAAGTTCTCGTAGCGAACGCCCAGGTTCAATGTTAAGCGGCTGCTGACCTTGTAATTGTCCTGCGCATAAAACGACAGGTCCGCCTGCCGGAATCCGAATCCGTTGTTGGTGAGGAAAGCGTATACCCCGGTCCTGGGCGCACCAAAAAGCAGATCCGTCCAGGCCAATCCGCTGTAAACCGTGCCGAAGGAAAACGACCCGTGCTCGTCGCCAGTCTGGAACATGTTGTACTCCAGACGGCCAAGTTCGAAGCCTACGTCGAGGGAGTGCTTGCCGCGCACCAGATTGACGTTGTCGTCCACCTGGTAGTTATTGGTCCCGATATGCGTGGGGCTGTTTCCCGCATCGCCGATTGGGGAATCGCCGGCGAAAGTCATCACAGGCAGTCCGTCGGACTGAGGATCCCCCGCCACCTCCACCCCGGGAATGGCCAGTTGCGTGGGCAGATTCAACCCTGCATCCCAGTTCTCCGCGTAGACAAAGAATCTTGACCAGCCGAAGCGCGCCGAGTTGATCGTGGTCGGAGTGAAAATATGAGTTTCGCTGAGAACCGCCTGATGCGCGGGATCCTTCGCGGGTCCGCAGATGACATCGCCTACCAAGGGAACGGGCAGAATGCCGGGCTGACCGATGTTGTCGCGGGCCTGGCTGTAGCGGATGAAGGCGCTGTCGGCATCGGAGAAGCGATGGTCGACCTTTATATCGAAGGCGTCCTCGGTCACCGTCCGCTCGGGATTGAACAGAAAGTTGTTGGCGGTCGTAGTGCCGGAAATGTTGGGGGCTGCGTATTGCTGATAAAAGTTCAGAATGTTGGCGCCGGTCTGGTTGAGGGCGGGATCGTTCAGCGGAATGAAGTTATTCGCGTACGCAAGACCGGTGATAGGGCTCTTGATCGCCTGGGAGTAGGCGGAAAAATCATAACCAGTGCTGGTCAGGTTGAAATCCGGCACGGTATCGACATAAGTCAATCCCTGGCGCGTGCGCTGTCCCGAATAGTCGGCGAAGAAGAAAGTTTTTGGATCGCTCCGCGATAACAGCGGGCCGCCGAAAGTGCCTCCGAACTCATTCATCCGGAAGCCCGGCTTGCCGGCGGTGTCGAAGTAGTTCCTGGCATCGAGCGCGGAGTTGCGCAGGAATTCAAACACTTCGCCGTGATAATGATTGGTGCCCGACTTGAAGACGAGATTGATCGTGCCGGCATTTCCGCGTCCGTAGCGGGCGTCGGCGTCAGTGGTTTCTTCGGAGAATTCCTGGACCGCATCGATGGGAGGAAAGATTACGACGGCAAGGCCGTTGTGATTTTCGTTGTCGCCAATGCCATCGAGGAGCAACCGATTTTCCTGATAGCGAAGTCCGTTGAAAGCGTAAGAGGATGGGCCGCGCTGCTGGGTGTATGGAATGCTTACGATCTGCGTCTGCGCCGGCACTACGCCCGCGCCCAATCCGAGCAACTCAGCGAAGTTGCGCCCATTGAGGGGAAGATCTTTGACTGCTTCCTCGGTACGAAGATTGGAAACCGTCGAAGTCTCCGTCTCTAGAAGCTCGTTGGTCGCTTCGACCGTGACGGTCTGAGTCGTAGCGTTGCCCACCGCCAGGACTGCGTCGGCGGCGGCGCGCTCGCCCACTTCCAGTCGGACGTGCTCCTCGACCTTGCCGAAGCCCTCAGCCACAAAGGCAACGCTGTAGTCTCCCGGATTCAAAGGGGGAGAGACGTAAAGACCATCGGAGTCTGTGGCTGTGTTGGTGACCACGCCGGTAGCGATGTTTTGAATGCTCACTTGAGCATGCGTGATTACGGCGCCGGATTTGTCCCTGACGACGCCCGTTATCGTGCCCGTTTCAACGATCTGCGCATGCAGGCGGAGCGAGGCGGAAGCCACAACCAAAAGCAAAACCGTAAGCAAGGGCGCCCATCGCTTCATAACAGTTCTCCTTATATCA
>JASHRE010000055.1 GCA_030037515.1 Candidatus Sulfotelmatobacter sp. | reverse complement strand
CGAACACAAAACCCTCTACCGGTCTGAGGCGTCCGTGCTTGCCCAGGCTGGATCTGTGTTTCATGCTGTCGTTTTCGACCGCGCCGGCGAGCCGTTCAGCTGCAGCCTGAAGCCGGGTTTCTCAACCGACAAACGTGTGATGTCGCGGCGTGCTGCCAGATGGCGAAGCAACTGCATCACCGGAGCGGTCTCCGGATTGTAAGTCCGTGGTGCGGGCCCGGCGGCTTTCATGGCGTCAACCTGTTCGGCCGGCATCGTCGCCCGCAGGAGGAACTCCTCATCGCCGAGTTCGCGCCCAATTCGTCTGCGCAGCTCGGCAACCGGCGGCATGTCGGGCTGGTGGCGAAGTTCGCGGGTTCGGGGCATGGAATCGATGCGATCCATCACTTCCGGCGCAATCGGCAGATTCGGTTTTCCGAACCGGCCCAGGGCGTAACGAATCACTTCGTCCGACACAACCTCGTAGCGCTCCTTGCGGGTTATGTTGATGACCGCCTGGCTCAGCAGCATCTGCGAGAAGGGGGTCATCACAATCGGCCAGCCCAATTCCTCTCGCACCCGGCCTAATTCTTCTATCACTGCGCGTTCCCGGTGTGCGAGCCCGCTTTCTGCCAAGTGCCGGCGCATGGTGCCGGTCATACCTCCGGGCAGCTGGTGATGGAAGTATGCCGCGTCAAAAGCCTGCGGACGGCCGACTGCAAGTCCTTCCGCCTCGGCCAGGCGAGTGAAGAAGCGGACAACTTCAGCCAAGGCTTGATCGTCAACATCGACCTGGTGTCCGAGTTCGCGGAGATTGGCCACGACGCGCTCGGAGGGCGGATTGGAAATCCCGTCGCTCGCCGCGCCCGAGGCGCACTGCACCGTGCCTACGCCCCAGTTGGGCGCGTCCATGTAGACCAACTCGCCGAGCCCGATGGTGCAGTGCGAGTGGAGTTCCAAGGGCTTGTCTCCAATCACCGCCTTTACTGCCGGAATCAGCGTGCAGGCACGCGCAGGGCTCAGAAGACCGCCGGGATCCTTGATATACAGGGCGTCAATGTCTGGACTGGCAGCCAGCTTCCGGGCGCGCTCTACGTAGCGTTCGTCATCGTCGATGGGGGTTAGGGTGAACACCAGAGCGGCGATGACGTACTCGCCGCCAACCTGCTTGAGGGTACGCGCGCAGACGATGTTGGAATCGGCATTGTTCATCGGATCCGCCAGCGCAAAGCGGCGAATCCCATTTTTCACCAGGGTCAGGAAAGCCAGCTTCATGAATTCAGGGCTGGCCGTCTCCCAGGAAATGAAGCGGAAACCGGTCGAGAGAAATTGCAGGGGCGTGTTCGGAGTGGCCTTCGCCATGAGCCGAATCCGCTCCCACGGGTCTTCTTTTTTGTAGCGGACCGCGACGCCCATGTGCGTCGAAGTGGTAAAGTCGATGGCCTTGAAACCAACGCGGTCCATGACGGGCGCAATGGTCAGAGTTTTTGCGGTGTCGATGCCGAGCGCGGCCCAAAGACTCTGGTTGCCGTCGCGCAGCGAAGTCTCGACGATCTGAATGTTAGCCACAGCTCACGCCTCTGGACGCACGCGCATAAGAACTTCGCCATACTCGATGGCCGCGCCGTTTTTGACCAAGATTTCGGTGACTTCGCCTTTCACGCCCGCACAGACGGTGTGCATTAGTTTCATGACTTCGATGATTCCGACGACGGTCTGCTCGCCGACCTTCGATCCCACTTCCACGAACGGAGGCTCGCCCGGCCTGGGCGCGACGTAGAAGATTCCGAGCAGAGGAGCAGTGATTTCAAGCAGACCTGGTTCGGAGGGGGGCTTTGCTATCGGCTGTAGCGGCGAATTGGGCGGCGGCGAAGCGGCCGGCGTGAAAGCGGGAACCCGCGGCAGCGCAGATCCGCGCTCTAGGCTTAATTTCACACCATCCATCTCGAGGGTTAACTGATCGAAGCTCGATTCCTCGAGGATGCGTATGATCTCGGCCACATCTTTGGCTGTGAGCGTCAACGCCGGCCCCCAAAGATGTTCATTACGTGCATGAGTGGATTCTCGCTGGGTTTGGCAACGGGAACTTTGTCTTTGCCGCACCATACCGTCTCGGGGCGGCTCTGTAACAAAAAGATTTCACCGCGGCGATCGATCGCCCATTCGATGTCTTGAGCCCGACCGTAATGGCGTTCGACTTTGCGACCAATCTCCGCCAGTGCTTTCAGTTCGTTGTCGCTTATCGACGGCTCCCGCCGAAGCGGTTCGGGAGTTTCCGCATGCTCGATTCCGCCGCTTACCGCCGGCACGTGTCGCATCCGCTTATCGGAAAGTTGGCGCAGGGAAATTTGGCCGCCAATTTTGGCGATGGCGAAGCGATCCGGTGTGACCTCGCCGCTGACCACGGCGGAGCCCAGACCCCAGGCTGATTCGATCGTGATTACGGAGCGGTCGCCGGTCAGCGGGCTGCGTGTGAACATCACTCCCGCCGAGCGCGCGTCCACCATCTTTTGGACGACGACTGCAATCGCCACTCCCTTTTCCGGCGTGCCGTCTTTGCGGCGGTACGAGATCGATGGAACCGAGTACAGGCTGGCCCAGCAAGATCGCACGCACTGCAAAACAGACTCGGCGCCTTTCACCCAGAGATAAGTGTCTTGGGCTCCGGCGAAACTGGCTGCCTCGCAATCCTCCGAAGTAGCCGAAGAGCGCACCGCCAATGGCCCACCGGGATCCGATCCGCACAGCTCGCCATGCGCCGCCGCGATGTCTGCGCAAACGTCTTCCGGCAAGGGCGCGCTGTTGACGCGGCTGCGAAGTTCTTCGGAAAGCAGGCGAATTCCTCTCAGGTTCTCCAGCGACAGCGCCTCGACCCGCGGCCGGATGGGGTTTTCCTTTTCCAGTTCGGCCAAGACGCGTTCAAACCCCTCAGTGGTTACGACGAAACCAGGTGGCACCGCGATATGGGCGCGCGTCAACTCCCCTAACGAACCGCCCTTTCCACCCACCATAGGGCGATCGGCGAGTGTGATGTCGGCGAACCAACTGATGTTTGCGTTAGAACGCATCCGGGCTGATCACATGTGCAGCGGTTTGTTAATGGGAGCGCCGTGTTCGCGGCTAGCTCTCGTGGTGATTGGTGAACCAGCAAAGATCGACCATTTTCGACGAAATTGCCGTGGCCCTCATGACTGTTGAGTGGTGCCTGTTTCCGGCGGCAGCGCTGCGCTGACAACTTCGCATCTGCCGGTTTCCAGTTCTCGAAGCGAATGGCAACCGACGGAAACAACACTAATGAAGAACGGTCACGACGCCCCGGCCGCCATCCACGCGAATCAGCTGGCCGTCTTTAATCTTCTGTGTTCCTGTACCCGTACCGACTACTGCCGGCAAGCCGTACTCTCGCGCAACGATGGCCGCGTGGCTCATCGAGCCGCCGATGTCGGAGACGGCTGCCGCAATCTTCTGAAAAACCGGCGCCCAACTCGGGTTTGTGACGCGGCAGACCAGAATGTCGCCGCGTCGCAGCCGGTCAATTTCGTCCACAGACATCACCACCCGGGCGATGCCTTCGACCACGCCGCTGGAAGCGGCGAATCCCTTAATCTCATCGGAATCCGGCTTCTCGCCCGCGGCCAGCCAGGAATCCAGGTTTTCACGCGTGATACCCCACAGCATGACGATGGCAGGATCATCAATCACATCGGGCACGGGGCCCAGCGCGGGCGGAGCTTCGTGCTTGGCCCATTCCGCAATCGCCGCTTTGCGCTCATTCACAATCGGCGTCCAGCGCGCGGGACCACGCGGCGGGGAGCCGTTCGACCAGGACGTCATGAGGTCGACAATCGCTGCTTCGACTTCGTAGTGAGTCAGGTGAAAAATGTCCTCGGCATTGGGGAAGAAACCATGCTCGGCTAAGAGCCCGCCGAATTCCCGAATCTTGTTAAAGAACAGATTGGTGTACCAGTGCTCGCAGTAGAACTTGTGCCCCTCGACGTAGGGGAACACACGATGGGCCAGCTGAATCATCTGGTCATATGCGATGCGTTCTTCGTCGCTGTTCAGCAGCTCGCGGTAATCGTGGATGAGCTGCTGGCGCTCGGCCATCAATTTGTCGATCGGCCGTTCAATGCGCTCGCCCGCTTTCGCGTTGGCGATGTAGCCGGGCAGAGAGGCAAAGGGCATCGAGAGGTCGTCGTTCCAGCAACGATGGTAGTGATAGAAGCCGTCTCCCACATTGATGTTGAACCACGGGTCGCGCGAGGCGGCGAGCTCCTCAAGCCACTTCCTGCCGGAGGCGGACTGCTCGAGGAATTGCATGACGTCGGCGGGAGCGGCTCCCTCGCGAAAAAGGCCCTCCACGCCCAATTCGATGGCGCGTTTGGCGAGGCGGCGGAGTTCGTCGTCGGGACGAAAGATTTCTGCTTCCATGCCGGCCACCATGCGGGCCACGGTCTGTTCGCTGATTTCCGGGAACGCTCTCTTACAGAAATCAAAGAAGGTGAGATAAGCGCCATATCCCAGCAGCAGAAACTCGAAATGATGGTGCCACATGCGGAAATAGGCCTCGAGCGTCTTCTGGTAGATGGCGAGAAGGTAGTGGTTGGAGGCAATGCCGCGCCCGGCGCGGACGTGCTCCAGAGGCTCGAACTCGGGCAGTCGAAGCTTCGGCAAGGCCTCGGCCTCCCGGATTAAGGCCAGCATCTTGCTTTTCCATTGCGCGAATAATTCTTCCCAGTGTTCGTAGTAATAGAAGGCTCGTCGCTGGAATTCCTTTGTACGCCGGGCAATTTCGGCGGGATCGGTGACGGCGTTGCCGCCAATGTAGACGCGCCCGTTGATGATGCGATAGTCGATGCCGAGCGTCGTGGGCAAACTGTGCACGCGCGTGTTGGCCGCGCCCAGGGCACAATAGGCTGCTTCCGCCGTGGTGACGTCGAACGCGCTCATCGGCTCCGGAAAGTGCATGGAGTTGTAAAACCAGAAGCGCTGATCATCCTCTTTGGCGAACTGCATGTAGTAGGGATAGGCGGCTTGCGCGGTTTCGGTGCCCGCAACGACCTTCAGGGAACTGGGCAGCGGAAAGCATCTGGTATTGCCGGTTGTGCTCATAGGTCCCTTCCGATCGGCGGCTCGGTTTCGCACTCGAGCCCGCTGAGATTGGGCGGACACGCCGACTCCATGATCTCCGCTGCTGCAGGGCGCGCACGTTTCGCGGTCGGAGAATACGCGGTCGAGGATCGCCCAGACTCGAAATCAAACTGCAGCCGAATCCCCCAATGATGGCGGAGATTATACCCCCTGGCGCAAGGTCCTCTGCGATTGCTGTGGACTAATGGATGGACACAAAAGTTCCGGGAGCGTAGGACGCGGATTATCGACCCGCGTTTTGCGACCCGGAGAATCCCCGGTCAAGAGGCGCCCGGCTTTCGTCGTTGTTCAGGTGAACGAATTTTTTCAACAGTTGCATGAAAACCTTTTGTTCTTCGCGGTTCAGTGCCTGAAGCAGGCGGCTGGCAAGGACGGTGCTGCGGGGAATAAGTTTTTTCAGCAGGGCAGTCCCTTCCGGCGTGAGATGAAGCAAGCGAAAGCGTTTGCTCCTCATCGGCATGGTCCGGCGAACCAGTCCCCGCTCGTCTAGTCGCACGGCAAGATCTGCGGCGGTTGAGGTGTCGAGGGCGCAAAATTTCGCCAGCGTGACTTGATCAATCCCGGGATGTTCGTGAAGAACTCGGAGCACGCAGTATTGGATCGGGGTCACGCCGTTGCCCATCGTCGAGTGAAATAACGAAACCGCTATCTGCTGGGCGCGTCGAATTAAGTGGCCCGGTTCGTCGTACACTTCGCCTTGCGACCTGGGGTTGCGGCGAATCTTCCGCGGGGATGAAGGTTTGGCATCAAGCCTCATGCTGGCCCTATTGTAGGAGAGAATCCGGACGCTTCCCACCGCTTGCGGCGCCGGACTGCATCCAGTAAGCTCGTCGGGTTGAGTACACTGAACCAGAGCACCGATTCTCACCATTTACCCTTACGGCCAGTGCGCTTTTTCTCCCCCGAGGTTGAGCTAAACCGGCGTTCGGACGGCAGTTTGCTGATGCGCTCCCTGGAGCCTTTGGGGGATTACGACTCTCGCGTCGGGCAGTGGCTGGACCGCTGGGCGCGCCAAGCGCCGCAGCGTTGTTTCATGGTTGAGCAGACCCCAGCCGGGGAGCGAAGCATCTGTTACGGAGAAGCTCGTAAGTCGGTGCTGCGGCTGGCTGAAGGATTGCTCGGCTACGAGTTGGGTCCGGAGCGGCCGGTGGCAATTCTCGCCGAAAATGGGATCGATCACGCACTCATCATGCTGGCGGCTGTTTACGTGGGCATTCCGATTGCTCCCATTGCTCCAGCTTATGCGCTGCAGTCGATCGATTACCGAAAGCTGTCCCACGCCTTTGGGTTGCTGACCCCCGGGATGGTCGTGGTCGACGATGGCGTGCTTTATCGCCAGCCGATCGAGCACGCTCTCAAAACCGACATTCCGGTGATAGCTCTTCACAACGCTCGGCCCAAATGGCGCGATCTGGGCTGGCTCGAGGGCGATGGCAGTCATCTCGGCCAAGTGCGCGCGGCGGCGGCGCGGGTCGATCGGCAAACCATCGCAAAGTTTCTGTTTACCTCGGGCTCGACCGGCATGCCAAAGGTTGTCATCAATACCCATGGCATGATCTGTTCGAATTCCCAGATGAAGCGCCAAGTCGCGCCCTGCCTGGAGGAAGAACCGCCCGTAATGGTCGATTGGGCTCCCTGGAATCACACCGCGGGCAGCAACAGCAATTTCAGCATCATCCTTCACAATGGCGGAACGCTGTACGTAGATCCCGGAAAACCGACGCCTGAAAAGTTTGGCGCAAGCCTGGAACTGCTGCGGCGGGTCGCGCCGACCATCTACTTCAATGTGCCTCGCGGCTACGAACTGTTGCTTCCTCACCTGGAGGCCGACCGCGCGTTTCGGGAGCATTTCTTTGGCCGCGTGAAGTTTCTCTGGTATGCAGCGGCTTCGATGCGGCCGACCACTTGGTTCGATCTCGAACGGCTTGCCATGGAGACGGTGGGGCATAGGATTTTAACGGTGAGCGGCCTGGGGATGACCGAGACCGCGCCCATTGCACTGTTCGGCAACGCGAGGGCGAGCGGGCCCGGCGTGGTCGGCATACCGGTCGCAGGCGTCGAGCTTAAGCTCATCCCCAACGACAACAGCTTCGAAGTCCGATATCGCGGCCCCAACGTCACCCCGGGCTATTGGCGCGATACCGCGGCCACCGAGGCCGCATTCGATGAGGAAGGATTCCTGTGCTCCGGTGATCTGCTGAGTTTTATTGATCCCGAACGGCCGCAGGCGGGGCTACGTTTCGATGGCAGGATGAATGAAGTTTTCAAGCTGGACTCGGGCACCAAGGTCAGCGCCGGCAAGTTGCGCCTGGATGCGCTCGATATGCTGCGCCCCCTGGCCCATGAAGTTGTGGTCGCCGGAGCCGACCGCAAAGACGTGCGCATTCTTATCTTTCCCGAGTGGGAAGCATGCGCAACCGCTGCCGGTCTGGATGTCGCCGCCCCGCCCGCAGAAATCGCCGCCAACCCAACCGTCCGGGCCATGTTCCGCGAACGCCTCGGCAAACTCTACGCTGCCGGAACGGGCAGTTCCAACCGCATCGTGGCGGGGTTGCTCGTCGAAAACCCGCCATCGGGCGCGGCCGGCGAGCTGACCGACAAAGGCACGGTCAACAGTCGCGCCTTAGAGCGCAACCGGCCCGAGCTTCTCGACGCTTTGTTCAGGGATGGAGATGAACGCGTGCTGCGCGCCCAACGTGCTTAATCTCAATCCGCATCGCCTGGCTTGTGAAGCGCTCAAATTGCCGCGTGCGATGCTGCCGCCTTGTCCCACTCTTCGAAGCTCGATCCGTCAACCGCAAGGCGCTCGATCAATGCGGCCGGACGCCAATAATGACCGAGCATTTCATGATAATGGCGAATGCGCTCGAGCACGTGGGGAAGGCCCAGCCAACCAGCCGAGAACATGGGACCGCCCAGGTGGCGTGGGAAACCATAACCGCTGGTCCAGACCACATCAATATCTGCGGCACGCGCCGCGATCCCTTCTTCGAGCACCAGGGCGCCGACATTGATCAGCGACAACAAGCATCGCTCAACAATCTCTTGCTCGCTGATCGCGCGCCGCTTTATGCCTCTCCGAGACGCCAGCTTCTCAATCAGGCTGATCACTTCGGGGTCAGTCACAGCTTCCCGGCTGCCAGGTTCATAGCGATAAAAACCGCGGCCCGTCTTCTGGCCAAGGCGTCCCATCTCCGTGAGGCGGTCGGCGATAACGAAGTACGGATCAGGGCGGCTTTGCCGCTTGAAAAGCTGGACGCGGGCTTTGGTGCCGACATCATTTCCTCCCAGGTCGCTGACCCGGTGCGGTCCCATGGCAAAGCCGAAGTTTTCAAGCGCCCGGTCAACCTGGGCTGGAGTGGCGCCTTCCAAAAGCAACTGCTCGGCTTCGCGCCAGTAGCCATCGAGCATCATCCGATTCCCGATGAAACCGAAGCCGTCACCTGAAACAACCGCAACCTTTTTGAGCAGCTTGGCGACGCGG
>JASHRE010000532.1 GCA_030037515.1 Candidatus Sulfotelmatobacter sp. | reverse complement strand
CTCCGATGTTCCCGACAGGGGAATAGTACGCATAGTGGCCGCACAGCACTTGATTGGGCGTGTCTGCCTGTCCTCGAGATGGCCAAAGGCATTCCACCCCTACCTCGACCGAGAATTCAGAAAGCCATACTAGATTTGCTGCCCGCATTGTCTAGGGCATCCGGAACTCAACCTGCAAGACCAACCGCTTCCCGTTTTAGAACGCAGAGGCTCACAACTCGGCCGCTAACCTCTTCCGGGTCAAGACTTTGCCCCCAAGCTATGAGTCCCAGAAGATAAAGTCGCAAATTTGCGAATCCGAGCTAAATCATTGATTCCAAGAGGTCGAGGGGAGGGGCATAGCTTGATCCCATGGTTTTTCCCAAAATGAACTTGCTAGACCGCCACAGCGCATTGCCACAGGTAGGGCTAGAATGTGGAAACAATCCGAATTAAGTCCGAGCCAGAGATATGCTCCAGCCGCCATTCACCGACGTTCCCGATGCCACCGAAGAAATCCGCGCCGGACGCATGATCGTCGTCGTCGACGACGAAGATCGCGAGAATGAAGGCGATCTCACCCTCGCCGCCGAGAAGGTCACGCCCGAAGCCATCAACTTCATGGCCAAGCACGGACGCGGCCTCATCTGCCTCGCTATGACGGAAGAGCGCCTCGATCACCTGCGCATCGGCCCCATGACCACCGAGAACACTTCGCAATACGGCACGGCGTTCTGCGAAGCCATCGACGCACGCCAAGGCGTCACCACCGGCATCTCAGCCTACGATCGCGCCCGCACGATTCAAGTCGCGATCGACCCGGCGACGAAGCCCACCGATCTCGCCCGCCCCGGACACGTCTTCCCTCTTCGCGCCCGCAAAGGTGGAGTTCTGGTCCGCGCGGGACAAACTGAAGCTGCCGTCGATCTCGCGCGACTCGCTGGCATGGTTCCGGCTGGCATCATCTGCGAGGTCATGAAAGATGACGGCAGCATGGCGCGCGTGCCGGATCTGATCGAATTCTGCTGCGAGCACAGTCTGAAGATTCTCACCGTCGCCGAACTGATCCGTTATCGCATGGCGCACGAGCGCTACGTGCATCGCCTCGGCGAAGCACTCATCGACACGCGACTTGGCGCGTTCCGCCTCATCGCCTATGAAAGCGAAGTCGATGGCGGTGAATCGCACGTCGCGTTAGTTCGCGGCGACATCGAGCAAAGCGAATCACCGGTGCTCGTTCGCATGCACGCCCATTGTCTGCTCGGGGACGTTTTCGGCGCGACCGGCTGCGAATGCCACGCCACGCTCGAGGGCGCTCTGCGCGCCATCTCGCAGGAGGGTCGTGGCGCCCTGATCTATCTGCACCAGACCTCCCAGGGATTCTCCATCGAGAAAGTCGGCGAGCGCACCGCACTCAGCTTTCATCGCGGCCAAAAACTTCCCTCTCTCTACGACAACGAGAAGCAGGTCCAGCGTGAGATCGGCATCGGTGCGCAGATTCTTTCCGATCTCGGGTTGCGCCGCATCCGCCTGCTCACCAATCGCCCCAAAAAGGTCGCCGCGCTCGAGGGATTCGGCATCGAAATCGTCGAGCAAGTCCCGGTCGTCCTTGAAGAACGCGTTGTGCGCTGAGGAGATCCGCCATGGAAAACATGAAGGCCGTACGGGTGCACAGTTACGGTGGTCCGGATGTCCTACGCTTCGAAGATGCTCCACGTCCCACACCCGCTTCGGGCGAGGTGCTGATTCGCGCTCACGCAGCGGCAGTCAATCCCATCGACTGGAAGATCCGCGCCGGCTATATGAAGGACTCCGTTCCGATGCCGCTGCCCTTCATTCCTGGTTACGATGTTTCTGGCGTCGTCGAAGCTGTCGGCCCCGGCGTGAGCCACTTCAAGAGGGGTGATGAAGTCCACGCCCGCGCCGACGCCGTACATGGACATGGTGCTTATGCACAGTTTGTGATCGCAAAGGAATCCGAAGCGGCGCTTAAGCCAAAGTCCATCGATCACGTCCACGCCGCCACAATTCCCGTTGCGGCGGTAACTGCGTGGCGCGCGCTATTCGACACCGCCGGTCTGAAAGCCGGCCAGAAAGTGCTTGTTCACGGCGCCGCTGGAGGAGTCGGCAGCTTCGCAGTCCAACTTGCCAAGTGGAAGGGCGCGTACGTCTATGGCACAGCATCCGACAGCAACCTGGAGTTCGTCCAACAGTTGGGGGTGGACCGACCTATCGATTATGAAACCACTAGATTCGAAGCTGTCGTGCGCGATGCCGACGTTGTCCTCGACACAATCGGCGGCGAAACGCAGAAACGATCTTGGCAGGTGCTAAAGATAGGCGGCGTTCTCGTCACGCTCGTCGGCCTGAACTCCGAAGACGAGGCCACGAAGCACGGCGCGAGGTCGGCCGCGATCTCGGCTCAGGGAGGATCGAGGGTGCTGGCTGAGGTCTCCAAGCTGATTGAAGCGGGGAAGATCAAGCCGATCGTCGCCACGGTTCTACCACTCTCGGAAGCGCGCCGGGCGCAGGAGATGAATGAAAGCGGACACGCCCGGGCCAAGATCGTCTTGAAGGTCGCCTGATTCAAGGAGACCTTCGCAAGGGGAGAGACTGAACGGGGCAGATGTTTAAGCGCTTGATTTTCATAGTCTTGCGAGATGAGGGCCGTGTCTGCCTGGCGCTTGCATCTCAACAGGCGCAGGAATAATCCAATCGGGTAAGCTATAGTTGTCGCTTTTGCTAGAAAACTGAGAACTGGGAACTGGTTTTATGGGAAACACGTTCAAGACCGCATTTCTGCTAACGCTGCTCACGCTGCTGCTGATGTTTATCGGCCGCGTGTTCGGCGGCCAAAACGGCATGTTCATCGCCTTGGTTATTGCCGTGGTGATGAATTTCGTCTCGTATTTCTATTCCGACAAGATCGCCCTGACCATGTACCGTGCCCAGCCGGTCACGCGCGAGCAATTGCCGAAAGCGTACGCCGCGGTAGAGCGGATTACGCAGCGCATCGGCTTGCCCATGCCGAAGATCTACGTGATTCCGACCGAATCTCCCAACGCATTTGCCACCGGGCGTAATCCGCAGCATGCATCCGTCGCCGTGACCCATGGCATCCTCGAACTGTTGAATGACGAGGAACTGGAAGGTGTGCTGGCGCACGAACTCGGTCACGTCAACAACCGCGACATCCTGATCAGCTCGGTTGCGGCCACGGTTGCCGGCGCGATCACGATGCTTGCCAGCATGGGCAAGTGGGCCATGATCTTCGGCGGTATGGAGCGGGGCGGCGATCGCGATAATCGCGGCGGGGGACTCGCGGCTCTGTTCATGCTCATCGTAGCTCCGATCGCGGCGATGCTGATTCAGCTGGCGATCTCCCGTTCCCGCGAATATCAGGCCGACGCAACCGGCGCGAAGTTTACCGGGAATCCTTACGCGCTCGCCAGCGCATTGCAGAAACTCGACGCGTATTCGCGCCGCATTCCCATGGTCGCGAGTCCATCGACAGCCCATCTGTTCATCATTCAGCCGCTTCTTGGGATGAACGCGAGCATGTTCGCAGGTCTGTTTCAGACTCACCCTCCGATTGCCAAGCGTATCGAACGGCTGACTGGACGCCCAGCGGAGTTTATGCAGTAGCATTTGGCAGTCGGCATGCTCTGCTCCAGATTGCAATCTGGCTCCGAATTTGCGTTCTGCAATGGACGGTTCCCCAACGTGGCTTTTGGTGAGCCGATTGATCCGTTTTGTGGGCTCAATGCCGAACCCTGATTGCTGAATGCTAATGACGTACGTAACTCCAACAGTCTCGAAGGCCGATAGTAGAATCGATCTAATGTCGCCTGAGACCGCAAGTGCCTTGTCCCACAAGCCATTGATCAACAAGGCCAGGGAACTTGAAAATGCCCTGCACTCTGTCATTCGCGGGAAAGATGACGTGGTTCGCCTCGCGTTGGTGGCCATGCTCGCCCGCGGACATTTGCTGATTGAAGGCGTTCCTGGAGTCGGCAAGACCACACTCGGACAAGCCCTCGCCCGGGCCCTCGATTGCAGCTTTCAGCGCGTGCAGTTTACCAGCGATATGCTGCCCTCCGATGTGCTTGGTATTTCGGTGTACTCCGCCATGGAGCAGCGCTTCGAATTCAAGCGCGGCCCGGTTTTTGCCAACGTTCTACTGGCAGACGAGATCAACCGCACCACTCCAAAAACGCAGTCGGCCCTGCTCGAAGCCATGAACGAAGGCCAAGTCACCGTCGACTCGCATTCCTACGAATTGGCGCAGCCGTTTCTGGTGATCGCGACGCAGAATCCGGTGGAGCATCACGGAACGTATCCTCTGCCGGAATCGCAACTCGATCGGTTTCTGCTGCGCGTGCGCATGGGATATCCCGACGAGAAGGCCGAGCGCGAAATTCTGCGCTCAGAAGCGGGGGCGTCGCAGCTCGAGGTTTTGCGGCCCGTGCTCGCAGCCGCAGATGTGATCGAGATGCAGGAAGATGTGAAGAACATCCTCGTCGATGAATCTCTGGTCAGCTACACGCTCGAAATTGTGCGCCGGACGCGGCATTCCGACTACCTTTCGCTCGGAGTCTCGCCCCGCGGATCGCAGGCACTCTATCGCGCGGCACAGGCCATGGCGTTTCTGGAAGGCCGCAGCTTCGCCACACCGGACGATTTCAAGCCGCTGGTTGTTCCTACATTCGCGCACCGCGTAGTCGTGAATGGCCACTTCGCATCGACGCTCAAAAAGTCGGAGCAGTCGGATCAGATTCTGCGCGAGATCGTGGAAAACGTGGCAGTACCCGTATAGAAGCAGGAATTAGAGATCAGTCCCCCGGCTCTCAGTTGCCGGTTCTTGCGCTTTATCGCTCCTGGTTTTGTAGTGGCAGAACTCGGAAGGGCAGGACTTAACTGGTGAGCAAGCGGCCGGGTAAAATCGCGGCTTTACCCGCTGAAGGCCTGCCAGTTCGCATCCAACACGAATTATGACGGCTGAGAGCAATCCCGCGCGTGTGCAAGTCCTTCATCCCGAAACTCACTCCCTTCCTGAGCAATTGAACCATTGGCTCGAGCAACTCACAGCCCAGAAAGGCAGCGATCTGCTGCTGGTGCCGAATGCGCCCGCAGCGATTCGCGTCGAGTCTGCTCTAACCAGCCTTGGTTCCGATGCGCTCACGGGAGAAGAAATCGAAGCTGCGGTCCTTCCCGCGCTTGCCACGCATGCGCGCGAAGATTATAAGCGCGACGGGATTGGAGATTCGTCGTATCGAGTCGAAGGGCTCGGACGATTCCGCATTAATCTGCATCGCGAGCGCGGACGCGCGGCTGCGACGGTGCGTGCACTACCGACGAAAGTTCCCGCTTTGGCGGATCTTCATCTTCCTGCGGGCGTCGCGGCGCTGGCGAAGATTCAGCGCGGGCTGGTGATCATTGGCGGAGCGACCGGGTCAGGCAAAACGACCACGCTTGCTGCCCTGGTGAATGAGATCAACCAGCATGAGGCGCGCCATATCGTAACCATTGAAGATCCGATTGAGTATGAGCACGCACATGCACGCAGCGTGATCGAGCAAGTGGAGATCGGAATTGACGCGCCGGATTTTCCCATCGCGCTGCGAGCAGCAGTGCGGCAGGCGCCGGATGTGATCGTGGTCGGCGAGATGCGCGATCCGGAAACGGCAAGGATCGCGCTGTCGGCAGCCGAAACTGGACATCTCGTGTTTACAACGCTGCACACGACCGACGCCGCCTCAACCGTCTCGCGCATCGCCGATTCGTTTCCGCAGGAGCGGCAGCATTCGATTCGCGCGGAAATGGCGATGGCGTTATCGGCAATGCTAACGCAGATGCTCATTCCCAAGCGCAATCGCGGACGCGTTCCGGCGGCCGAGCTGATGATGGTCGGATACGGCGCGCGTCAACACATCCGCAAGAATGCGCTGCAGCATCTCCATCAGGAGATCACGATCACACGCAGGCAGGGATCGTTCACCCTGGAAGAATCGTTGTCGCAACTCGTATTTCAGCAGGAACTGACCCGGGAAGAGGCAATGATGCGCGCCCTGCATCCGGAAGATTTGGACACGCTGCTGAAGGGCAAGGGATTCTGAGGGCCAAGGCCCTTCCCTCGACCATTAATGGCTCTCAGCCCTGCCGCTGGCGATCTTCCGGACGCGTGCCTGAATCCTGACCGACACAACAATGGTCAAGCTCGCGGCCGCTTCGCAGCGGGCTGCTGCTGCCGATCCCTCACCTTGCCTGTCGGGTATGAACTCGGCTTTGTTCGGCAACACGTAGAACCAGTTCGTGACAGCGGCATACACACACTTGAACTCGGGGTCGGGAGAACTACTTGAGGGCCCGACGCGGAGCTTGGTGAGACCATCGCCCAACCACGCTGGCCGTGGGCGTTCTCAGGGATGACTCCAATCGCTTGGCCTCCTGCCTCCAGCACGGCGTCCGCGATCACGCCCATCAGATCCGCGTTGCCGCCGCCATAGACCAAACCGATATTCCGGCGCGCCAGTTCCGTGCCCAGTTCCTCGGCGACCGCCTGGTATTCCGGGTGGCTCCCTGAAGCCGAGCCGCAGAAAGCGCAGATTCGTTTCATGCCGGCGCGAGAGTTTTATAGAGCATGGCTCCGGTTCCTAGGAAAAGCAGGCATAAGAGGGATTCGTGTTGGTATCCAGGTTAGAGGATCAAACGGGTCCGCGGCTGTGATAGATGTCACCAGAAGGCTGTGGAAAACCGCGTGATCCCATGAAGTCCCGGGAAACGCATATGCGGATTGGAATCGCGAACCAAAATTCCCAACACGGCGAGCGTCCATGGTGCATTTAGAATGGTTTGACTCATTCGCCCATCCCCCATGGACCCGGATCCGCTTCCGTCACTAGGTAAGCCTCGCAGCCCTGGAAACCTTGAACACGAGGAATCCCAGCTTTGGCGCTGGCTGCTTGGATTCATGCTGCTGCTCGCCGTGGCTCTGGCCGGATTGTTGTGGGAGCGGCTGGGCAACATTCCCTACCAACTCCGCGCCATTCCGGTTGGAGTCTTGATCCTTTCAATTCTGTTCGCTGCCTATGCCTACGGCCGGCGGCGCGAGGTGGGCGAACTGAAAGGGCTGTTGCGCAACCTGCAGGAGCATGTGGGCGCGGCGCCTTCAGAAGAACAGCTCGATCAGCTCAGCCAGGTCATCATGCGCTCGCAGCGCAATTTCAAAGAGCTGATCGATTCTTTCGACGATCCAGCCTGTGCGGTATCGCTCGACGGCACGATGCGCACCGTAAACCGGCGAGTCGTACAAATGGTAGGCCAGAGCTTCTCAGAGCTCGTCGGCAAGAAGCTCTTCGATTTCCTGGCAGAGCCGACGCGCGAAGAAATGGAGCGAGGGCTGGGGCGTTTCCTGGACAAGAAACGCTGGACGGGAACGCTAAAGATCCGGCTGAAGAACGGCACGCGCCCTCTTTACATCGATT
>JASHRE010000531.1 GCA_030037515.1 Candidatus Sulfotelmatobacter sp. | reverse complement strand
GACAAGAGTATGCCGAGTCCGCGAGACCACCGTGCCTTCTACAACCACGCCGTTGGCATTCGTCTGGGCCGAATTTGCCGAAGGCGCATCGGGGAGATTTTGTTGGGCCTGAACCGTTACCACCAGGAAGGCAGACACGCAAAGAGCACAGGAAATGACCGAGCATTGCAGCAAACTGTTCACAGGTTTCATGACATCCTCGTCTAATCATTGGCTGCGGAGAAGTTCACTTCTTTCGCATTCTTGACGACGCTGCCGGGTGCAGAAACTGTTAAAAGTTACAGTCGGATCTTGCGGGCCCAGCTTCGAGATGCGGGGCGTGGCCTGTTAATTGTTACGGCGAGAGGACGAACGCCCGGCGAAGGGTATGGCCCGACAGCTATTGAGAAGAAATTACGTGTTCGCGGATCGCGAATCTGACCAGGTCTGAATTTGACTTCAATCCGAATTCTTCCATGATGCGGTATTTGTGGAATGCTATTGTACGCGGCGTAAGGTGCAGCATCTCGGCGGTTTCCTTCATGGTTCTCCCCTCTGCCAGCAGATGCAACACCTCGCGCTGACGAGGAGTGAGTTCTTTGGGGCTGTGCGGCAACGGATCTCGTATGAACCCCTCCATCAAGCGCTGTGCAAACCTCGGCGTCACGTAGGACCGGCCTTTAAGCACCTCGCGGAGCGCTTTCGTGAGTTCTGAGCCAGCGGACCTCTTGACCAGGTAAGCTGATGCCCACTGCTTCAACGCCACGCGAGCGACCTCGGGATCTTCGTTCATGGTTACGACCACAATCTTGGTTAGCGGCAGCAAGCGCTTCAATTCCTGGCCCGCTTCCATGCCGCTCAAAAGCGGTAGCCCTAGATCCAGAACGACGACATCGGGTTTGATCTCGACTGCAGTTTTGAGTAGGCTGCGCCCATCGGACACCACAGCGGCAATCTCGAATTCAGGATCGAGAAGCTTGCGAAATCCTTCAGCAACTAACGTATGATCATCCGCCAATAAAATTCGTGGCCGCACCATTCTTTTCTCCGAAACCGCCGCAGCCAGCTTGCTGCGGACCAATACAAACTCGGATGGTTCGAAACCAGCAGATTGCCAACCTTCGAACCGCTTCGTCAAGCGACAATCGGAGTCTAGATGGTTCCAAAGGCGCGTAAATACTGTTAAGCCTTACAGTTTGTTCGTGACGATTCGGACGCTTCACCGCCAAAGAACCACGAAGACAGGTTCTCGTTAGGAAGAAAAGCTTTGGAGTAATAAACGCCAGAATTGGTTGTACGACATTTGACGTCTTCCGATTTGGCATAGGACATTGGTTGCCTTGGTCGAGCAAGACCGCACCTTCTATGTTCACGACGATCAACTTCGCAAGACGGTTGCGGCAAGCACCAGAATCCCGAACGCGAACATGAGAACTGCGACGATCTCGGAGAGAGAAGTTCGTCTCCGTCGGAACTGCTTTGGCAGGGCGGCGGTCTGCTTACGGCGGGAGACGATTGCAAGCAGCAGCGTGACCAAGCCGATGCTGATCATAATCAGTCCAAAATCGCGGGGCGTGAGGACGCCGATACGCACATTGTGCGCAACCTCAAACTGAAAGAATTTGTATACCGTGAAGCCAAAAGTAATCATCGACGTAGCCGTTCTGACCCAGGCCATCAGCGTGCGTTCGTGAGCCAGCCAAGTGCGGTCACAGGCCATTTCCGTGCTGTCCGGCGTTGCTCCGTGCTCTATCGTCGCGTTCAAACGGCCCTATCAAGCCGCAATCCGGGAGTCCCGCCTCGGCACGATTCTGTCGTGAGGTTCGTATGCTTCCCAGGTCGCGCTGCAAAAAAGAAGTTCAAAAACGTTCGGATTCCTGCAATGGCTGCCACCTGTCCGATGTCGGCCCAAGTCGGCGAGCGATACCGCCGAGCCTAGGACATCTGCGGCCAATTCAAATTCGAGTCCGAGCAGGAGCCACAGGCTAAACGGAGCCGGACTTCTTTGCCTTCCCCTCGTAAAAAGGCCCGTCCACGCGACGCTTGCGTTCCAAGGAACGCCTACACAGCGTCAGCTGCACCATAAGCAACAGACCAGGGCTCTCGCGGATTCCACTGTGAGCGCAATGGACGCTGCGATTGTCTGGAAAACTTCAAGCCCTTCAGCGCTCTGCCTCGCTGCTAGGGATGTTGCACAACCTGATAGACAAGCGTCGCGCCCCGATGGCAGGGCGATGGTAGACGCTGCTGCAGGGGTAGACGAAAGTTCCGGCCGAACTGACCGTCGTACAGCCACAGGTTTTCGCTGCTGACAAGGTGCGCGAAAGGAATAGCTTTGAGCTGTTGGGAGGGGATCCGTAGCCGCCCTGAGCGCCTTCAGCGCGATCGGATCAACATCCTTTCCTGTCAAATCGGTCCTATTGACTTCTGAGGCGTGCTGGCCGAAACCAGGCAGGATCCAAAGCAGAGATAGAGTCGCCAGCGCTGCGGTGTTCATGACTGCGCGTCCTTTTGTACAAGTCGCTACGACGCCAGGAATCGCTGATAAATAAAATGAGGCTGCATGAATTCTTGGCAAACTGTAAAGAGTTACAGCCTGCCAACGGTCTGGCCAAAAATAACAGGAGGTGCTGTCAGAAATGACAGTTCCCTGTAACGCCGTGGCAAGGATTACAATCTATTTCATGGGGTAAATGTGGGAGGAGGAGTATGGCCTCCACGAGCCGGGCTCGGGTGCTCATAGCGGATGATCACGTCCTCGTTGCGGAAGCACTTTGCCAGTTGCTTTCTCACGATTTCGAAATTGTTGCCATCGTCCATGACGGCCGCAGGCTGATTGAGGCCGCGACCAAGTTGCTGCCTGACGTTATCCTTGTAGATGTCAGCATGCCAGTGCTAAACGGACTTGAGGCTGCCAAGCGCATTAAGCGCCAGTTGCCGAATCTCAAAATACTATGCGTTACGATCGCAAGCGACCCCGAGCTGATAGATGAATCGCTCAGGCTCGGACTCGACGGATACGTGATCAAGACGTGTGCTCCCACCGAGCTGTTGACGGCGATTCGATTTGCTTTGGAGGGAAAGCGCTACGTTTCGGGCGCGAATCCTGCGGCGGAACTGTCCCATAACGCCAGCACCACTTCGGCGAATGGCTCCCACGGCGACCTGACCGACCGCCAGCTCGATATCGTGCAGTTGCTCGCCGAGGGGCGTTCCATGAAAGAAGCTGCCAGCGTGCTTAACCTGACCACTCGAACCGTCGCCTTCCATAAATATCGTGCCATGCGCCGGCTCAATCTGCGGAATGATTCGCAGGTGGTGCAATATGCGGTTCAACACCACATCATTGCCACCGATAATGGTTAGCGCTCTGTCTGGTTCCGAGGGGCTCGGGACGGGAGTCGACTCACGTCTCGAACAGCCGATTGGTGGCGGCGAATCCGGCCGGGGACAAAACCGGTCTGTTTGCGAAGTGAAGACCTGAGTCGCGGGCGCTAGCGGTGCGACTCAGTCCGCCGGGTCTGCTCGTCGGAATCCGAATCGTCTTCCTTTGACATGGGCTGGCCGGCATTGCTCATGAGCTCAATTTCGGCTCGGCGGTTCTTCTTTCGCCCTTCAACCGTGTCATTAGGGGCAACCGGTCTTTCCTCTCCGACTCCGACCGCGTACACTTTGTACAGCGGCACATCGTACTTCGCGACAAGGTACCTGACGACCTCCTCAGCCCGTCGTTGGCTCAAATCGTAGTTGCGCTGCTCGTTACCGGAACTGTCTGTCCCACCTTGGACGACTACGATGTAAGTCTTGTTCGACGACTTCCCCTCGCCGAGCTGGTCGAGTTGTTGTTTAGCATCAGCATTCAACTGGCTCTGGTTGAACCCGAATTCCAGCAAAGTACGCGCAACCACGTGATAATTGCCCCAATTCGACACCGTCCCGACCAGGGATGCTTCCTTCTCATTGCAGGCGTTCGCCAGTTGCGTCGCTTCTTGCGCCTTGGAACTTGCCGTATCGGTCTTTTGGTTCATCCGCTGGGCGTTCGCGGTCAAGTTTTCCTCGCTTTGCTGCATTCGAGTGTTTAGGTTTTGAATGCTGGTTGTATTTTCAGAAGTCTGCCGGTCAAGACTTTGTACTTTACTCACCACGGGCACGACCTGCTGTCGAACGTAACTCTTTGTTGCGCAGCCAGGGCCGGAGAGCAGAGCCGAACTGAGTAAGAAGAGAACACCGAATTTGTTCATAAAAGCTCCTTTCGGCGAGTCCCCTTGGGATCAACCAGACGTTTACCTCTTCCTTACTCGGTACGTCACTGTCATTAATTACCTAGCGCACAGGTGCCGGCTGGAGCGGTTTGACGAGTCTTGCATGTGAGAATCTTGCCCGGATGATACTTCAGCGAGCGATAGTGAATACCGAAGTCTCGGCCACCTAGGCGGGAACGATTTCGAGCTGGAGGCCAAAGAGGCGCTAGACTGAGTAAATCAACCGATGCTTATTTTTCAAGTTCTGATAGCCCGTGCGCTTCGATCTGACGTCGCCGCGACTTTCGGTACTCGGGCGCTTTAACCTCGACGCCAATAACCTCGACTTTGATAACCTCGACGTCAATAACCTCGATGCTAATAAACTCGATGCCGACCAATAAGATGCGGACCTCCCGCCCTATCGTCCGCGCAAGTAGATCGCGAATTAGAATAAGCAGTCGGCCGCTGCACTATGAAAGTGAGCTTCAGTTAAGCAGGTGAAAGCCCGGGTCCTCGCCTTTGAGCCATGCGCCTCCACTTGCCCAGACGCTCAGCAAATGCCGAGTCGGACTGCGCCTCGCACTCGCGCAACGCTGCCGAGGGAGTGAGTTTACGGGTCAACTTTGTGCCCACGAATAGCACCGCAACATCATCTAGCTGTCCAATAACGGGTATGAATGAAGGAATGAGTTGGATGGGGCTGAACACGTACGCGATGGAACAACTGGCGACGATCTTGGCTGGCCACGGGACCTTCGAAGATCGCAGTAAAAGCGTAAGCAGATGCACTTGCTTCGTAACTGCGATGATTTGGTCGCACCATGTCCTGTTCAGCAACTTATCTGTAAAGCTCGCGCTCGCAACCGGCTCACTCATGAATGTCCGATGTTAGCTGTGCCGCCTGGCCAACGATTGTGCAACCCACGATGCTGCAAATAATGTTGCCCTTGCGCTCTGGCGCGAGCGCCGGACTACGGTTCGTACCTGGCCAGGAACGTCAGTCTTGGTCCAGAAAAGAAATGTCGAATTCGAGCCCAACAGCCAATTGCGAGTAATCAGCATGGAGGCGTCGGCTTGGCGTTCTGCGATGACGAGAGCGGTACTTCGAGTTGTCTCGCAAGCGCCCTGTGGATTGGAGGAGAGCCCCAACGGCTCCATGCTGATTGCTCGCAAGGTAATTGGACACGCGCATCACGCCGCCCTATGAGGGGCGGAAACGCTTTGCCTGCTTCGAGCGGCACTGTCAAGATCGACCACGATGAAAATGATTGCTGTGCCGGCTATTCTTTCTGAAACGATCCCTTAGGTCCTGACGCTGCTAAAGCAGCCGACCGGAACTTACCTTGATCTTTACTCCTTCGGCGGTGAGCAATTCGACGGTGTGCATACCGACCTCGTTCTACGCTGAAGCAGGATCGTAAACTCTTGAACTGTCAAAACTGGCAGCTAGCTGTCCTACGTGCTGACGGCGGAAATGCTTGTCGTCCGCCCGCTCTATCAAGCCTGTCAGAAACCACAGTATTCCGAACCCACCCAATCTCTTAGCGTTGTTTGCGCCTGGGATGAAGTCCGGCAAACGGAGCAGTCCCGTGAAACACCTCGTATTCGCGTTAGCAACACTCAGTATGGTTGTTTCGCCCTCGGTCATTGCCCGGGCGCAGGAACAAGCGCCGGCCCCAGGACAGCAGAGAGCGGAGGCACTGGCACAGGTTCTGAACCTGAGTCCGCAGCAGCAATCACAACTT
>JASHRE010000530.1 GCA_030037515.1 Candidatus Sulfotelmatobacter sp. | reverse complement strand
ATCGGGAGGTCAGCGCACGCGGCGCACGGGAGAACCTTTGGCTGGTGCCTCTGTCTTCCTTCTATATAGGAAAACCGCAGCAGGGGTTCATTTTGGGATTCGGGAGCACAGCAGTACAGCAAATACCTGCCGCGGTGCACAAGCTGGAGGGATTAGTGCGCCCGTCTTTGCAAACTCGCGGACCTTCGCCGCCACTCGAGTCCCATTGAGTGAGGCGTAAAATAGGGACCCGAATGGGCAACATCGCCGGCCTGCTCTTGTTTCTCGGGTTGAAGGAGATTTTGGAATCAAACAACTTCGCACACCATCGCGCGACGGATTCGACAAATCGGAAGGTTAGGTTGATGAGGCCCTTGCCCTCGATTCTTCTGCTGGTCGCCGCATGGGTTGCAATCCCGTCGGAACACGCGGGGGCGCAGTCCAGCTATGATCTACGATCGCCCGACGGCAAAATCGAAATCAGGATTCGCACGGCAGGCCAACTTCGCTACGACGTTTTGCTGCAAGGCCGCCTGATTCTCGACAGCTCCACGCTCTCCCTCGATGTGGAGCACCGACAACTCGGTATCGAACCGAAGATCGTCGACGCCGGAACGCGTACCTGCGACCAAATGGTCGAGCCGGTGGTTCGGCAGAAGTTCGCCAGGATTCGCGATCATTACAACGAACTGCGGCTGAACATGAAAGAGGGATATGCCGTGGTCTTCCGGGCTTACGATGAGGGCGCAGCCTATCGCTTTGAAACCTCGCTCCCGCAGCCCAAGGTAAAAGTTTACGGGGAAGAATCAAATTTCAACTTCCCCGCGAATTTCACGGTCTATTATCCGCAGGAAGACAGTTTCTTTTCGCACAACGAACGCAGGTACCTTCCGCAGAAGCTGAGTGAGATCGCCCCTGCTTTCCTTGCGACGCTGCCGGCTGTGGTCGACGTGGGGGAAGGTGCAAAGGTCGCCATCGCAGAATCCGACGTCGAGGATTATCCCGGGCTCTGGCTGCGCGGCAGCGGCGGAAACGGACTGGCGGCAACCTTCCCTCCTTATCCGCTCAAGGAAAGTTTGAGCAGAGACCGTGATTACAAAGTGGTCGAGAGTGCCGACTATATCGCCACGACCTCCGGCACGCTCACCTTTCCCTGGCGAGTGATTGGCATCGCCCAGACCGACGGCGGCCTGATCACCAATGAAATCGTCTATCTGCTGGAGAAGCCCTCTCAGCTTCAGGACACTTCGTGGATCAAACCTGGCAAGGTGGCGTGGGATTGGTGGAATGCCAACAATATTTCTGGAGTCGATTTCAAAGCGGGGATCAATACCGCAACTTACAAATACTACATCGACTTTGCCGCAAAATACGGCATCCCTTACGTCATTCTCGACGAAGGTTGGTACAAGCTGGGAAACCTTCTCGAGGTCGTTCCACAAATCGACATGGAGGAACTTACGGCCTATGCCCGGCAAAACAACGTCGGCATCATCCTCTGGGTTGTGTGGAAAACATTGGACGATCAGCTCGTTCCTGCTCTCGATCAGTTCGAGAAATGGGGGATCAAGGGAATCAAAGTCGATTTCATGCAGCGCAGCGATCAACTCCTTATCGACTATTACTACAAAGTGAGTCGCGAGGCGGCCAAGCGCAAAATGCTGGTCGATTTTCACGGTGATCAGAAACCGGCGAGTATGACTCGCACCTGGCCGAACCTGATCAGCGCCGAAGGAGTGCGCGGAATGGAGTGGAGCAAGTGGAGCGCCGACTCGGAACCGCAGCACAACGTAACCCTGCCGTTCACACGAATGTTTCTTGGTCCCATGGACTACACACCCGGAGCGATGCGCAACGCAACTCAGAAAACTTTCGCTCCCATTTTTAGTCAGCCCATGGCGCTGGGAACGCGCTGCCAGCAGCTCGCGATGTACGTGGTCTTCGAAAGTCCCCTGCAGATGTTAGCCGACAGCCCGACCAGCTACATGCGAGAGCCCAAGATTATGGACTTTCTCGGGCCTGTTCCCACGGTATGGGACGACACCAGAGTCCTCGATGCCCGCCTCGGCGAATATGTCGTCGTTGCTCGGCGCAATGGCCGGGAGTGGTACGTGGGGGCGATGACGAACTGGACTGCGCGGGATCTGCCCATCGAGCTGTCTTTCTTGCCGGATGGAAACTTCACCATGGAAAGCTACGAAGATGGGATGAATGCCGATCGCGACGCCGGCGACTACAAGAAAACGACCATCCCGGTGGATCGAACGACAAAGCTCACGCTTCGGCTCGCCACTGGCGGGGGCTGGGCGGCAAGAATTCACCAGCAACCGTGAGGATTCCAAACGGAGTCGGCTGTTGTCAGTAGCCTTTGACCTTAATCACAAAATAGTTGAATTCGGGCGAACCATCGAGCAGCAGCTGATGAGGCACGCGAGGAGGAATGCGGACAATATCTCCGGCAGAAAGCCGACGATGAACGCCGCCGATGATGGATCCGTTACGCTTTTCGTGCGGGCCGACGGTCTCGCCGTTCACCAGTTGGCCACCGACGATGAGCGTGGCAGAACCCGATTGCACGAGAAAAATGTCCGCCTGCGTCTCGTGCCACTCCACCTGACCGTCTCCCGCCCGGTGGACCAGCAGGAAGCTGTCGTTTGGATAGTCAGCCAGCTGGCGCACGGCAAAGCGGTGCGGATCAGCGGGAGCCTCCTCCGCCAATTTCGCCAGCTCGGGCTTCAACGATGAGGCTGTCCACTGCTCGAACCCCGGCAGGGGCACTTCCTCTGCGGGCACGACAACTCCGACGACAACGATCAGCCATAGCGTCATGAGTTTTTTCATCGACAATTTCCTCTCGCTCCACAGGTAGCGATTGCTGGTAGCCACGGCGGACTGCAGAACACGGGTATTCCCTTCCATTTGACAACAACTGTTCGTGCTCGGTGCGTTGGAACATCAGTCGAAACCAGGATTCACCGTGAAGGTTGCTCCATTTGAATTCTAGGCGCTGCCAGCGGTCGTCGATGCTACTGCGATAGCACCGGAAAAGGTCGTGCCGCCCTCTGGGGGATTAAACACCAAGACCAACGCCGCGCCCGGCGGTGTGATGTCGGCGGCGGTGACCGCAGCGGTCAACTGATTGCCGTTCACCAAGGGCGTCGCCAGCGGGGAGCCATTCCAGTTCGCCAGCGAGACGTGGCGAAAGTCTAAGCCGTTGACGGTCAGGACCAACTGGCGGCCTCCCGCCGTCGCGGCGACGGGGCGAGATGGACGTGAGGGATGGGAAAGCCAGGCAGGTTCCCTCGCAGATTGCTCCATCGGCTGGCACCTCCGGCAATCCGGCTGACCAGGAACGAGGTGGAGGACTGGACTTCGAGTACCGGGCAAGACCAGCGAAGCCTCAAGACTCGTCCGCCAAAGTGCCGGGCCGGCATTATACGCCGGAAACGCCCCGTGACAGCAATGTGTCGTCTCACGACACGCTAGCAGCGAGTTTGCGTCCTGCCGTTTGCGGCCTGCCGTGTTGGTCCCGCCGTTGACAACGTTGCGGCAACGGTGGAGAATCACCTACAAATGGGGGAGTTCTAGCCGCGTTTCTCAAGACGCCGGGTCGCTGCGGTGAGGTGTGACCAAACGTCGTTCTAATTTTCCGATCTACTCAAGGGGGGGAGTGAAACATGACACAGATACGCAAACTCTGGGTCGAACAAGGCGGACAAGACATCGCGGAATACGCGGTCATGCTCGCAGTGATTCTTGTGCTCGTGGTGGGCACGATCCGGTTGGTGGGATCAAACGCGAATAATGTGTTTTCGAACGCGGCGAGCTCGATTCAGTAGGTAGCCAAGTGCACAGACGTGGCAAACCAGCTCCACGGTCTGCGTTTTTTGGCGACCCTGTTAATTCGCGAGCCAGGCATCGGCTCGAACCGCTCCAAAATTACTGTTCTGCCCATCCTATCGGGCTCCGACCAAGCGCATTCTCTCGCCGCCGAAGAGCAAATCTGCGATTCCGACCAGCAGCTTCCAGATCATGCTGTCAGCCACATGCACGCAAAAGGCGAGGATCAGGGGGGGCTACTGTTGCCAAAACCACTAGCCGAACGGTGCGTAGAATGGCCCGCCCTGGGAGCCTCCGCATCACGAACTTCTTTCAGCGGGGAGAGATCGCGGCCCCGAAATGGTCCGCCGTCCGGGCCAGACGCAGGCTTGAAGGAGCCAGACAGCAAAGCTGCACGGCAAGACCTGTGGACCCGAAGGCGTCCACGGCGAGTTCGCACCATCCGCGGTTGTTCTCCAGAAAGAAGTTATTTTAGACCATGATCAGGACGCGCCCACTGAGTAAACGGCGCAGGCTTCCGAGGAAAGCCAAGAGCAGCAAGGTCCATTAACCCGTCCCGCAAGGTGTATCCTTTCGCCCATGCCCGACACGCCGACATTCCGCGAGTCCCGCCGAAGTACCCGCGTTCCTCTCAAAATAGCAATCGCGGTGGAGGGTGGCAGTGAGAATCTAACGTGCGAAGGCGAGACGATTGTGGTCAACATGCACGGCGCATTGATTTCGAGCACTCTCGCTTTGAGTGTCGGAATGAAGATTTCGATTCACGTCTACCTGACAGACAAGCGCGCCAAGGCTCGTGTCGTCCACATCGATGCTGAGAACCGGCTGCATTGCGGAATTGAACTGGATCGGCCACGAAACGTCTGGGGCGTGCCTTTGCCACCCCATGACTGGGATGAGACTTCTGACTTGCACCCCCAGTGAAACGGGCCCTTAGTACGCAGGTGGGTTCAAGTTCTTCGATCCGACTGACATCCCCGTCAACGACTTTTCTCGAGTTTTCCGCGGTCGACGGTCGCCCATCGGAATGCGCCGTTGCTTCACGCCTGCCAAAATTCCATCGCAGCGCGAGGCAACGTAGCCAGCATCCGTTCAAATGCCGTTTGGTCGACGTTGCGCATCAATGCGACCGCAACGTCGTGTATCGCAGTTTCAGGGGCATAGTTGTGTTCCGCACGCAACCCTCGAACTTCCTTTGTCATAAGGGAACGGTCTGCGAAATCGCGCCTTGGCTCGTCGGCGCCCCAATCGGCAACAAACAACGCCCGGGCTCCGACTGGCAGCGCACTCACGAATCGAACTGCGTCTTTAAGATCGAGACGGCGGCGAAAAACCTGGAAGACTCCTTGCAGAACGGTATATGCCTGATTGGTCGTTATCAGACCTGCTGAGTCTCGAATGTCTGTGAGCAGCTTGTAAAAGTCATCGGTTGCCCGCTGATATTCCGAGGGTACAGGCATACGCTCACTCCACCGCCAGAACCGAGAACCACAACTCGGTCGAGTCGGTTTGAAAATATTCTTCTGCCGCCAACCAGCGATGCATAACCCTCTCAAGGGCCTCAGGCGACTGGTTTTGCGGACTTGGGCACAAACGGTTCCAGCAGCGACCTGAAGCGAAGACTCAGATGCAACCGCTCAATTTCTCGCTCGAACATGTTTCGCGGATCGCTTGCCAACTTGAGTGCGTAACGAAGGTATGACATGCGCATGAGCCATAATGCGTGTTGAAGGTCTGCTTCGCTTTCGACATGGAAGCTAATCCAGCCTGAATTCGGAACCCGGCGGTGCTCCTCGGCAAGACCTTCCGCCAAAAGCGCATCGCGTACGGATCGAGGGAATGGAATGTCAACCATCCCGCCCCTGTGCACATGTCCGAGTTCTGCCGCACCAAACAAGAACTCCCGTCCCCCCAAGCGGTGAGAGCGAACCGAGACATTCGCCCACGCCCCCACTTCCTCTTCCAGCTTCTTCAGACTATTCATCGCCCCCCCAAACTCATCACTGCGTTTCGATGATTGGGGGTGCCGGCGCGATTCGGGCAATAAACACGGGAGTCGGTTCTGGCGGTCGCGTCGGCTGGCGAAGCCTTCCACGCCCAAATGTATGCCCTGCGGCCTTGATGCTAGACTGCCGGCGCGAAACGAGACCAGGAGCAGACCGCCCGTCGCCCACCTGAAACCGCATAACCGATCGAGTCGGCGTGTCCGCGTCGCTCCAGGTGAACGATTTCTTCCGCTGTGTTCGTTAGCATAGCCCCCTTCCACAGGGAAACAGAAGTCATTGTGTACTCCGATTGGTCCGCTGCCAGTCAATCCGCCAGCGTCCGCCTGCCAAAGGAACCCAGAACAACTTCTTTAACGGCGTTCCTCTCGCGTGGTGATAGAGCAGTCCTGCCCTTTCGTAAAAACCCCGCGTGTGCCACGAATCCACAAAGCCGAACTTCTTGAAGTCGAGATGATGGCAGAATTCGTGGCAAAGGGTGCTTAGGAACGTGCCGAAAGAGGTGACCTCCTTACGAATTGCGGTTCGCATCCATACGCGAATCAGCATGGAGTC
>JASHRE010000529.1 GCA_030037515.1 Candidatus Sulfotelmatobacter sp. | reverse complement strand
GCCTTTTCGGGGATTGTCAGTTCTTTTTCGCAGTGGGTGTATCTAGCGCCGAGGTGCATATCGGTGAGTTCGCGCATTTTTCGCCGGCGTCTAGGCTGCACGAAGGTAGCATCCTTCTTTCCATTGACTGGGATCAAGTGTTTCGGTGCAGCGTTCCGGGGAGTTTCGCCTGCAGTGGAGTGAGGTTGGCCTTTTTCCGTTCTGTTACGGAAGGTGATTCTCGAAGCAAGCAGAAGACCGAGCTTCCGTCCGCCAGTGTTCAACTGCGTTACACCCTCGTCACAACGGGATCCGGCGTTCTGTGACTGATCCTATAGGAGGGGATGTCAATCTCCCCTTCCCCTCCGAGAAGATGAAGATAGATGTTGTCGCTTGCGTCCTGCCCCGTCTCAGTCCTGGAGGGGTTTTGGTCTTGCCTTGGGCTCCCCGAGTATTCCAGCGAGACCAACCCCGTTGATACCCACTCGATTACATGAGGCAACCAAATCGTTGCAAGGATTCGGCGGGCGGACTACTAGGGAGGAGTCCCGATGTATATACTACGCGTATATACGCATGATAGAATTACTTATCAAAACGAGGTGATATGTGGGGACAGCGCGTGTATTCCGTTCCGGCAACAGTCAGGCCGTCCGACTTCCGAAACAATTTCGGCTCAAGAGCCAAGAGGTGGAGATCTTTCGCAGGGGAGATGAGATTGTCTTGCGCGAGAAGGACCGAAACCTCGCCCGGGCTTTCGAATTGTTGGCCGGCCTGCCAGATGATGTCGAACTCCAAGGCCGCCAGAATGAGCATCCGCAGAAACGCAGGGGATTGTAAATGGAACCTCGCTATCTGCTCGATACCAACATTTGCATTTACATTCGGCAGAATAGGCCGGAGCGAGTTCTACATCGCTTCCGGAAGCTCCGTATCGGTGAAGCGGTCCTTTCAGTCATTACGTACGGAGAACTCTTCTATGGCGCGACGAAGAGCGTGCAACGCGCAGCTGCGCTGGAACGGCTGCGTGAGCTCACCAGCCTGCTCCCTCCTCTCCCGCTGCCGGAAACTGCAGCTGAGGCCTATGGCAGGATTCGCGCCCAACTGGAAGCGAGTAGCGAGATGATCGGAAACAACGATCTATGGATTGCAGCACATGCTCTTTCCTCGGAGTTGACGCTGGTAACAAATAATGAGAGGGAGTTCCGGCGCGTGCAGGGCCTGAAACTGCAGAACTGGGCGGTCTAGCTGTAGCAGGCTGTTGTGTCACACCGGCGTCACAATCGCATGCTGGGTCGCGCAAGTATCTGAAAACAAAAGCCTGTGGCAGCCGGACCTGTAAGCCGAATTCTGTCTGCCGGACTGCTCCGGCAGGACGGCCATTCCTCTGGGCCGCGCATTGCTGCGCGGCTCTAGCGACCTACCCGGAGGTTGGACGCGCCGAGCCGGTGCGTGTCCCGCTGTCGCGGTGAGCTTCGGTTCGCAGCGGAGCCTTGCCCCTCCGGACAGCCGAGGGTGGCTTGCCTATATCGAAACCCAACGCGACAGCGGAACTTCCTCCCTATTTGGTCTTGCTCCGTGTGGGGTTTGCCCTGCCCGCGTCATTGCTGCCGCGGCGGTGCGCTCTTACCGCACCTTTTCACCCTTACCCCGCCCATTCCGTAGGTCGCTTTTCAACTTAATCGGAACCTACCGAATGGGCGGGGCGGTATGTTTTCTGTGGCACTTTCCGTCCGCCGAGTTTGAGCTCGGCGTCCCGGACGTTATCCGGCACACTGCTCTGCGGAGTTCGGACTTTCCTCCCCGCCCATTCTCGTGACCTCGCCAGTTCCCCTCAACGCTGACGGACGTTAGGATGCGAAAACGCGGGATCGCCAAAATGGGCGGAGCGGCCGTCCGGTCCGGCTGCCCACGCATTGATTATATGTGAATGCACTCGGCGTACGAAGGCCTTGTTTTCGCTGATAAACTTGTACGTCGGACCGTCAGCAGCGGCGAACGCTCCCCCGCCGAGCTCTGCGGCCCGGACTCCAAAGCTGGTTATGCACATTCTTGAATCCGTCCGCATCGCGCTGCGCTCGCTGTGGGCGAACAAGCTGCGCTCCGTTCTTACGCTGCTGGGCGTGGTGATCGGCGTGGCCGCGGTGATTGCAGTGGTGACGTTCGTCTCCGGCATCAACGACTATGTTGCCAAAAAGATTTTCAATCTGGGCGCAGACGTCTTCATCGTCTCAAAAATGTCGGCGGTTGAAACCAACGTCGATCATTTTCTGGAAGCGGAAAAGCGCAAAGACATTGTTCTCGACGACTACGACGCCGTGCGGCAAGCCTGCCATCATTGCGAGTTAGTGGGTGCCATGATGCGCGGTACCGGCAAAGTCAAACACGATGAGCAATCCATCAGCGATACGACCATTGAAGGCATCACGCCCGCGATCGCAACCATTGTCGATACCGATCTGACTTTGGGACGCATGCTGAACGAAACCGATCTCAACAATCATTCGCAGGTCGCGGTGGTGGGAACCGATATCGTCGAGCACGTGCTCGACAACACCGATCCGGTGGGCCAGGAAATTCGCGTCGATGGCTGGACGTATCAGGTGATCGGCGTCGGCAAGAAGAAGGGCAAAACACTCGGACAGAGCGCCGACAATTACGTGCTCATTCCG
>JASHRE010000528.1 GCA_030037515.1 Candidatus Sulfotelmatobacter sp. | reverse complement strand
GATCTGAAAAGTTCCACCGTCACGCAGAGGCTCGCCGGCTTGGGCGCAACGACGTTCGAAGGCCATCGCGCCGAGAACATCGCGGGCGCGGAAGTTGTGGTCACCAGTTCGGCCATTGCGGTTGCGAATCCCGAAGTCACCGAAGCGCACAAGCTGCACATTCCTGTCATTCAGCGCGCCGAGATGCTCGCCGAATTAATGCGGCTGAAATATGGCATCGCGATCGCAGGCATGCATGGCAAAACCACGACGACTTCGATGGTCGCGGCCGTCCTCGCGGCCGGCGGTCTGGACCCCACGGTCGTCGTTGGCGGACGCGTTGACGCCATGGGCTCGAACGCGCGTCTCGGCAAATCGCAGTATCTCGTGGCCGAAGCGGACGAGAGCGACCGCAGCTTTCTCAAATTAACTCCCATCCTCTCTGTCGTGACCAACATCGACCGCGAGCACATGGATTGCTACCGCAACATGCGCGACGTCAAAGCAACGTTTGTCGATTTCATGAATCGCGTGCCGTTTTATGGGGTGATCGTCGCCTGCAATGACGATCCGCTGCTGCGTAAACTGTTGCCGGATGTGCAGCGCAGAACCGTGACCTACGGAGCCAAGCGCGGATCGGACTTCCTGATCAGGATTTCGCACCCCGGGGATCCATCCAAAGGGGGCGCCCCGTACTGGTCGCCGAGTTTGCGACAGAGCGGGGATTTTGACTCTCCGCGAGCCTTGAGTCATTTCACGGTGCGTTATGGCGAACAAGACCTTGGCGAATTCACGCTGCACGTTCCCGGCGCGCACAACGTGCTGAACGCGACCGCCGCGATTGCTGTCGGCGTAGGACTCGACATCAACATCGACTTCATCCGCACGGCGCTCGATCAATTCCGCGGGGTCGATCGCCGCTTCCAGTTGCGCGGACGCGTTGGCGGCGTAAGCGTGCTCGACGATTACGGGCATCATCCCACCGAGATCAAAGCTACGTTGGGGGCCGCGCGCCAATGCGGATTCGGCAAGATTCACGTCATCTTTCAGCCGCATCGCTACACGCGCACCCGCGATCTGATGGAGGAATTCGCGATCGCCTTTGCCGACGCTGATTCTCTGTTTGTGCTCGACATCTACGCGGCAAGCGAGCAGCCGATCGAGGGGATTACGGGAGACGTCCTGGCCCGACGCATTCGCGACAAGAGCAGCAGGCCGGTGGAATATGTCGGTTCGTTCGCCGACGCCGTAGCCGCCGCAACCGCCACGGCGCATGACGGCGACATGATCCTTACTCTCGGCGCCGGCAGCGTCTCGCAACTAGGGCCGATGCTGCTGGAGAAACTGAAGGAACGGGAGGCTGTGGCAGTCCGGGGTTGATGGGCGTTCTCTGTTACGGGGGGGGACAGTGATTCCAAGCCGATCCTCAACAGCAATGTTTGCAAGCGCAACTGTTCTATTATGGCTTTGTGCAACTTGTTTGGCGCAGCAAGGCTCATCTCAGCCTGCCGCGAAGCTGGTGCCCACCGAGGGCGACTACATTGCCCACGATTTCCACTTCAAAACCGGCGAGACTCTGCCCGAACTCCGCCTGCACTACCTCACCTTCGGCAAGCCGGTGAAAGATGCGTCCGGAAAAGTGACGAACGCCGTACTGATTCTGCATGGCACAGGTGGTTCAGGCCGACAATTCCTCGCGCCGCAATTTGCCGACGTGCTTTTCGGTCCCGGACAACTGCTCGACACCAGCCGCTATTTCGTCATCCTCCCCGACAACATTGGCCACGGGAAATCAAGCAAGCCGAGCGACGGTATGCGGGCGCACTTTCCCTTGTACGACTACGACGACATGGTGGCGGCGCAACATGAATTGCTCGAGAAGGGCCTGGGTGTGAACCATCTGCGGCTCGTCCTGGGCACGTCGATGGGCTGCATGCACTCCTGGGTCTGGGGCGAGACCTACTCCGAATTTATCGACGCCATCATGCCGCTCGCCTGTCTGCCCGTCCAGATCGCCGGACGCAACCGCCTGTGGCGCAAAATGGTCATCGATGGCATCCGCAACGATCCAGATTGGAACAGGGGCGAATACACCACCGAACCACGGGCAGCACTCGAGATTTCCGCCGACTTTTTGCTGATCGCAGGCAGCGCGCCGCTGCTGATGCAGAGGAATCTTCCCACGCGCGGGGCTGCTGACAAATTTCTTTATGACTCCGTGAGACGGATTACGGCCACGTTGGACGCCAACGACTTTCTTTACGCCGTGAATGCGTCTCGCAATTATGATCCGTCGTCGAAGCTGGAGACAATCAAGGCTCCGGTGATGTTTGTGAACTCGGCCGACGACTTCATCAATCCGCCGGAGTTGGGGATTGCCGAGCAGGAGATCAAGCGCGTGCCACGAGGAAAATTCGTGCTGATTCCCGTCTCTGACCAGACGCATGGCCACGGGACGCACACATGGGCCACAGTGTGGCAACAGTATCTGAAGGAATTGCTGGAAGAATCGGAGAAGTGATTACG